>NZ_JAYGHC010000014.1:97042-121976 GCF_034932285.1 Cronbergia sp. UHCC 0137 | reverse complement strand
TGTATGACCATTACTATACTGTTTGGTATAAACGTAAGAAGGTTGAGATTATCTCAGGGTTTATCCCAGGATGCTTTAGCAGATAAAGCTGGACTTCACCGTACCTATATTGGGGCAGTAGAAAGGGGTGAGCGAAATATAACATTGATTAATGCCGAGAAAATTGCAAATGCCCTTGGTATAAATTTATTAGATTGTCTCAAAAAATTAGAAGAAGATGTATAACCAAAATGAACTCTGATTTACAAAACTCACTCTCAATAATACTATCACAGTACCAAAACTCTTTTAGTAGTAAAGTTTATTCTGATGAAAATGATGAATCTGATATTTTAATGAATGTTTTTTCACTTACAGCAGAAACTAAGCGAGAAAACCGTCAATATTGGGGAAGAGAACTAGGAATGTGTTGGCAATTAATTGTTACTAAAATTTGTCAATACACTTGTCACAATTTCCAACCAGCTTTAAGAATTGATGATGATGAGCCATGCGACCTAATAGTAGATAAATATGCCATTGATACCAAATATCGCATAGGCTCTGGCGATTCTGGAACGTTGAAAAAATTCAAGACGTATGGTAATTTACTCACCAATAAAGGATATACTCCAACACTTTTAATTTTAAGAAATGATAACTTACCTGCGGCTATTAATGCCTGTAAAGGTGGAAATTGGCAGGTTTTAATAGGACAAGAAAGTATGGATTTTGTACACAAAATTTCCGGCGTTGATATTAAGACCTTTCTAGAAAGTAATGCCGGAAAATATACAATTAGTCGTGATATTATTTGATGAGTTTAAAATTTTATTGGAGTCAGGATTTTTGCATGACCACTATTGTATCGTGTTTGATAGTTCCAGCCCAATTAACATTTCTAGGAATATTCAACTTACGATTTTTTAATAATAGATGAAACCTAAAAACCTCTTGAAATCCTAACTTGGTAGCAAAATCATTTAATGAATCAGCTACAGGAATATCAACACCACAAATTTTACTAACATCTCCTACTGCAAAACAGTAATAACCACCAGATTTTAATTTATGATAACAACTATAAAAATGTTGCTGCATATTCATAAAATATTTATATACAACTCTTGCTCTTAATTGATTTTGTCCTTTACTAGCTTGATATTTATCTCCATTAAATATCTCTAGAATTAAGTTATCAAGAGTATGATTACCAGTTTTTCCGAGTTGTTTATATTCAGAACTAGGAATCCTTTCCGTACCAATTTCTTGAGAACTTAAATCCAGTCTTTCCTGATTATTTCTCACAAAATCTAACCAATGTAACTCAAATTTAGAAGCCCAAATATAATCAATTGCATTAATATAGGGAGGAGATGTCACAACACCATCACATAACCAATCTCCATCTAAATTACGGGCATCTTGTGAAGTTACCTCTTTACTACAAGTATCATCCCAATCAAACTGATACCATTCAGAAAGAGCTTCGATAATTTTATTAACATAAAATTGAAAATACTTAAATACATCCTGACGATTTCTTTGAGGTACTTCTTTAACATTTGAACGCTTGGCAGCTAATATCATGCCATCATTCATGTCAGAACATTTTCTCACAGTTGATGCAAAAGCTAGTAATAAAACTGTTTGGTAGGATGGTTTTGATAAAAATATTTTACTTTTAATAATTTCTAACCCTGCTTGTACTTCTTTTTGAAACCAAAAATCTTTATTACTAAAATCAACACTGTTAATTACAGTTTTTTCTATATTTGCTTCTGCAACTATTTTCTGAGATTCAGCTAAAATATCAATTAGTGGTAAACGAGTAGTTTTAACTTTACAAATTAATTGACTCAAAGGATTATTATCTGACCAAAAAACTTTTCTACCTACTTTTAATGCTTCAATAATGCTTGTTCCTGAACCTGCAAAAGGTTCAAGAATAACTGAATTTTGAGAAGTATATTTTTGTAAAAACCAAGCAGGAATCTCAGGAATTGTTTTTGCAGGTTGAAAACCTAGTGCATAAACTTTTAAAGGTGAATTTCTCTCAAGTGAAATATAAGATCCATTTGGTAAATCAAGGGGTATACTATGTTTAATTTGTATATAAGGTTCTACTCTCTGGTGATCTAGATCAGAGGATGTTTCTATTTGCCTGGTATGAGTAAAAAGTGATAATTGATTAACATTCATATACTTTATATAAATATGATTGCTACTTATAGTAGCTATTAACTGCCACTAAGTCAAGTTCGATGCTAAATAAAAAGAGAGATAGAAAACTCTACCTCCCCTATTTTTGGATAAATTATTTAAACCCAATCAACTTTTAGTATCTGTTAGGTTTGTGAACAATGAAGCTGAGAACTTGGCATTGCTTGATGTTGTCAAAACCTACAACACGGATATAGCAGGTAGGATATTGAGAACGGCAAGACTGAACTTCACCTAATACTTCTTGAGTAGATTTAGCACCGAATAAAGGCAACTTCCACATTGTCCAGAATAATTCGGTAGGCTCAGAAGTTTCGTTAAACTCAACTGCTGGAATGTAGCCTTGGCTCAGAATGTACTGAACTTGCTTGGCAATTTGAGCATCAGAGAGGGGGGGAAGATAAGAGAGGGTTTCGTAACGACGCTCTTTAGGTAAAGTTTGCATAGCTGTTGATAATTTGGGGTTATTTGTTATTTCTTTGTGAATAAGCCCCAGTCCTAATTGGTTAAATCATCCAAATCAGGATCAGAGACTTTTTGCCTTTCTGTTTCTGGGCTGGGAACTGATAAATTTAGTTGCGTGATCCTTTCTAAATGCTGGCGACGCTGCTCCATGTTGGCTTGCTGAATGCCAGTACGCACCATTTCCGGTAAGTATTCTGTCACCTCTACCGCTATGTGTTCCCTGACAGTCATAATCCGCAAAGCCAAATCTGACTTCTCTCGAAACAGTTCTTCAATATAGGCTTCCCCGTCCTGGACTTTACCAGCAGAAAAGTTTTGCAACCAATATGCCAAGGGAGGATTTGTTTCGCCTAACTGTGCCAATACTGTCCTCAGCGCCTGATAGGTTAGGTAGCTTTGGAGAGTCTTGGCGGTGTCTTTCGCAATTTGTTTTAGATCCATGCTTGACCCCAGCCCTCAAAAGTTAAGAATTATGAGTTATGAGTTATGAATTAATGTAACTCCTCACTCTTAACTCTTAACTCTTTACCCAGATCAGACGGTATCCATTGCTTCAAACTCGAACTTGATTTCTTTCCACAGTTCGCAAGCAACGGCTAATTCTGGAGACCACTTAGCAGCTTCACGGATAACGTCGTTACCTTCACGAGCCAAGTTACGTCCTTCGTTACGAGCTTGAACGCAAGCTTCTAAAGCTACGCGGTTAGCTGTTGCACCAGGAGCATTACCCCAGGGGTGTCCGAGTGTACCACCACCAAACTGTAGTACGGAGTCATCACCGAAGATTTCCAACAATGCGGGCATATGCCATACGTGGATACCACCGGAAGCAACTGCCATTACACCAGGCATAGAAGCCCAATCTTGGGTGAAGTAGATACCGCGAGACTTATCTTGTTCAACATAGTTTTCGCGTAGTAGGTCAACGAAGCCCATTGTGATGCCGCGTTCACCTTCCAATTTACCAACCACTGTACCGGTGTGAATGTGATCACCACCAGACATCCGCAAGGTTTTAGCCAATACGCGGAAGTGGATACCGTGGTTCTTTTGACGGTCAATAACTGCGTGCATAGCACGGTGAATGTGCAACAAAAGACCGTTCTTCCGACACCAGTGAGCCAAGGTGGTGTTAGCTGTGAAACCTGCGGTCAGGTAATCGTGCATGATGATGGGCATTTTGAGTTCTTTAGCGTACTCAGCCCGTTCCAACATTTGTTCACAGGTGGGGGCGGTAACGTTCAGGTAGTGACCCTTGATTTCGCCGGTTTCTGCTTGTGCTTTGTGGATTGCTTCTGCTACAAACAAGAAGCGATCGCGCCATCTTTGGAATGGTGCAGAGTTGATGTTTTCGTCGTCTTTGGTGAAGTCCAAACCACCGCGCAAACACTCGTATACAGCGCGGCCGTAGTTCTTAGCAGACAAGCCCAATTTAGGCTTAATGGTACAACCCAAGAGAGGACGACCATATTTGTTCAACTTGTCGCGTTCAACTTGGATACCGTGAGGGGGACCTTGGAAGGTCTTCAGGTAAGCAACAGGAATCCGCAAGTCTTCCAAACGTAGGGCGCGTAATGCTTTGAAACCAAATACGTTACCTACAATTGAGGTCAACATATTGGTTACAGAACCTTCCTCAAACAAATCTAGAGGATAAGCAACATAAGCAATGTATTGGTTATCTTCACCAGCAACTGGTTCGATATCGTAACAACGACCTTTGTAGCGATCTAGGTCTGTCAACAAGTCTGTCCATACAGTTGTCCAAGTACCTGTGGAAGACTCAGCAGCTACAGCAGCACCAGCTTCTTCTGGTGGAACTCCTGGCTGAGGAGTCATCCGAAATGCGGCAAGAATATCTGTATCTTTAGGTGTGTAATCGGGAGTGTAATAAGTTAGTCTGTAATCTTTAACCCCGGCCTGATACCCAGACTTAGCCTGAGTTTTTGTTTGAGCGTAAGACATATTTTCCTTCCAAGAAGTCTCTCGTTTTATTATCAAATCACGTTATGTGCAACTTCCCCACAAGGTTGCTCTTTCTGAATTTTTAAGTGCAATATAAGAAAAACTTATATTTTAGGGCTTGATCTGGTAAAGGGTAGCGGTTTTCTGTCAAAAAAACATCTGTCAGCTTACACACTATCTTCAAAACATGATCAATGGATTGCTTTTTTGACACCCTAATTCACCTGGAATTTTCAGGGGAACTAGGAGGCTTTACAGGCAGTCTGTGAATTTATCCTCTGAAATTCAGGCTATTTTAAGGGAGTAGGCTGACAAGCTCATACTCCCGCTTTTCTCTCAATTACTTACCCTTGTTGCCCAGATACTAGGCAAAGATATAGAAAGAAATTTCACTGACTGAGGTTTGACAGTAGGCTGAACCAAGGATAAAAAAATTGCACACCACGTAATTTGTAGCTTGTCTCACAATATATCAATAATTTCATAAGTTATTCTTTGAAAGTTTTTAACTGATTCATTTGAATTTCTTATTAAACAAAGTTTTAAACATTTTGTTAAGAGTAGTTTACAAATATTAATCTCTAGTGGTGTTTAAATGGTCATAAATTGTGTATTGAGAAAAAAAAGACTGCCGATGTTAAAAAAATACTAATTAAGGGAATACTGATGATAATTATTGGGTACTATCTCTAAAGGAAATACGACCGTGGCATTGTCTCATAAATATACTGCTTTATTAATTACCTCTATTTTTATGGGGTTGATAGTTCTACCAAGCACGGAAATCCCTGCAACTGCACAAAAAATAGTTGGTAATAATTCTACTTCTACTTACCCTGTTACTTCACCACTAAGACGAGTACAAACTTTATCTAATCTAGGGGGAGAGGAGGAAGTTGAAACCGATTATCGTGTTAGTAACTTGCTCACAGATTTTGCAGGTAATCTTTGGGTAGGTTCGTGGAGGGGTTTATCGCGTCTTGACCCGAATACTGGGAAGATTATTTCTCGCGTTAGTTTACCTAATATTACAATTGGGGCTTTAGCACAAGATAAAGTTGGTCGGTTATGGGTGGGCAATTATGAGGGTTTGACGCGAGTAGACCCACGTACCAATGAAATAACAGCCCAGAATTTCTTACTACCGTCTAAACGAGTGTTATCGTTGTTGATAGATAAGCGGGGTTATTTGTGGACAGGTACTGATAGTGGTTTAGCTTTAATTAGTCCTGACCAGGGGTTAATGATGACAACTCTCAAAAATCTGCCTGGGGTCAGCGCCAATGCTATGACTTTAGATGCTGAAGGTCAACTTTGGGTGGGAACTCTGGATGGTTTGGTGCGGGTCAATACTGCTAGTGCTTTGGTAATGAAGAAGATAAATAATTTACCAGGGGCAACGGTACAGAGTTTGGCGATTAGTCCTGAAGGTTTGATTTGGGCGGGAATGCCAAATAATTTGTTAGTGATTAATCCGAAGAATGGTATCATTTTACGATCTGTAACTCCTCTGCGTGGACGTAATGTGACATCGGTGCGGTTTGCTCAAGATGGTAGTGTGTGGGTTGGGACTACTAATGGTTTGTTAAGATTAAATCCACATACGGGGGCAGTGTTAGACCAAGTTGCGGGACTTCCTTCTAGTCGAGTATTAACCCTTGCACCTGATACTGGCAATAAGTTATGGGTGGGAACTAGCGAAGGTCTGGCTTGGGTCATGCCTACAATGGATACAGCTACACCTCATTTGGCTTTTGGTCGGGGAGTGGAGTAGGAGGAAGCACTTCTCTTCGAGACGCTTCGCGGTAAGCGTCAGCTATGCCGTTAGGCTTTACGGCTACGCTCAGTGACCGGGGGCAGGGGGCAGGGGAGGAATAAATCTTTTATTACCAATTACCAATTACCAATCACCAATCACCCAATATCTATGCCAGTTACTACGCAGCAATTAATTCAATGGAAACAACAGGGACGGACAATTGTGGCGTTGACTGCTTGGGATTGTGCGATCGCTCAAATTCTCGACTCGGCTGGTGTAGACTTAATCCTAGTGGGTGACTCTTTGGCGGTAGTTCTGGGATACGAAACCACACTGCCCATTACTTTAGAGGAAATGATCCACCATGCTAAAGCCGTGCGTCGTGGTGTAAAACGGGCTTTAGTCGTTGTCGATTTACCATTTTTGACCTATCAAGAAAGTCTCCCACAAGCTATGCACTCGGCCGGAAGGGTGTTGAAGGAAACAGGGGCGCAAGCGGTAAAATTAGAGGGTGGCTATCCGGCAATGGTGGAAACTGTACACAGATTAGTACAAGCTGGGATTCCGGTCATGGGTCATGTTGGATTAACACCACAATCAATACATCAACTTGGTTTGCGACAACAGGGTAAAAATCAGGAAGCGGGGGAGAGAATTTTTCAGGAAGCTATTGCTTTAGAACAAGCTGGGGTATTTTCGTTAGTATTAGAACATATACCCGCCAATTTAGCTTTACAAATCACTGAAAAGCTGAGGATTCCTACTATTGGTATTGGTGCTAGTGCAAACTGTGACGGACAAGTTTTAGTGACTTCTGATGTTTTAGGACTTTCGGAAAAACAGCCGCCATTTGCTAAGGTTTATACAAATTTACGAGAACACATTACCAAAGCTGTAGAAATGTATTCAGAAGAAGTAAAAGATCGTCGGTTTCCATCATAGTACAATACAACTTGATTTAAAATTACTATGACTATTACACCTAAAGCACCACCAACTACTTTACCAGACCATACCCAGTTACCAGAATCCAACGGTAATTTTGTGAAGAACTTTCAAGAACATCCCCAAAGTATTCTTTTAACAGATTCAATTCAACCTGTATTACAACGACTTCATCCAGAAAATAATTACTGTATTGGTCAAGATTCTGGCATTTATTGGCGACTCACAGATCCACCAGAAAAGGGTGCAGAAGCACCAGATTGGTTTTATGTGCCTAATGTTCCACCTGCTTTAGATGGAGAAATGCGGCGTTCTTATGTATTATGGCAGGAAATAATTCCCCCATTAATTGTTTTAGAATTTGTTTCTGGTAATGGTGCAGAAGAAAGAGATAAAACACCTTGGAAAGGGAAATTTTGGGTTTATGAAAAAGTAATTCGACCTGCGTTTTATGGTATTTACGAAGTCAAACATAGTCGGGTAGAAGTCTATCACTTGATAGAAGATCACTATGAATTAATTTCAGAAAATCAACGGGGACATTATCCGATACATTCCCTGGGTGTTGAATTGGGTATTTGGCAAGGTTTTTATCAGAATATAGAATTACCTTGGTTGCGTTGGTGGGATGAAAAAGGTAATTTATTATTAACTGGCCATGAAAAAGCTGAAGTATTAGCGGCTAAATTACGGGAGTTAGGTGTTGATCCTGAATTATTGTAACACTATTTTTAACGGTGATGGATAAACCAATTATTTGGGTGCATGGGGACTGTTTGAGTCCTAATAACCCTGCATTAAAAAAGTATCCCGGTGTTCCAGCAATTTGGGTTTGGGATGATGCTTTAATAGAAGAATGGCAACTTAGTCTCAAACGCCTAACTTTTATTTATGAATGTTTGCTAGAGTTACCTGTTGAAATTCGTCGTGGTGATTTGACACAAGAAATTTTAGCATTTGTCCAAGAAAATAATGCTAATTTGGTTGTTACGGTCAATAGTCCTAGTCCTCGATTTGATGATATTTGCCAGAAAGTTCAAGCTGTTTTCAAGTTGGAAGTGCTGGAGGTAGAACCGTTTTTTGATTATGATGGATATATTGATTTGAAGCGGTTCTCCCGTTATTGGAAAATAGCTGAAAAGTATGTTTTTGAGATGTAGGGGGAAATTGTCTGAATCAGGATTTCCAGGATTTAAGGATTTACAGGAAATTGTCTGAATCAGGATATCCAGGATTTAAGGATTTACAGGATGAAATGTTGGATTTTATCACCAATTCCCAATTCCCAATTCCCAATTCCCAATTCCCAACTATACAGTAATAACTGTACCTAAACTTTCATTTCCTAACCTATCTACAGCACACACTGCGTAGATTCCCGGTGAAACGGTGGCAAAGGTTGTACCAGCCGATAAAATTCGCTGAATTGTCCAAGTAGCATCAATTTGACGATATAATGTCCAGGAACGGACGGGTTGATTATCACTTGGTTGCCAATTTAGTCTACCATTTTGGAATGTTAATTCTTTGGGGGGAGATGGAGGTGTGGTATTTTGCCAGGCCATGATGGGAGCGATCGCTGGTTTGGTGTAAGATGAATTTTTAAACTGGTCAGCTATGCCTTGACGATTTTCTTTGATGGCACTCATACTAAAAAAGATATTCCCCAAAGACAACTTTGCTGCGGAATTACGGCTAATTTGAATTTGCTTGGCTATCTCTTCATTCTTCCAGGCTTTACCGTCCAATTGTCCCACGTTGTTACCGGCGTAAATGTGTCGCTGTTTAGGGTTAACCTCTGTCCACCATTTTAACAAGGCTTCATAACCCTGTTTGGTTTGGTCGGTACGCCAATACAGTTGGGGTGCTATATAATCTACCCAAGCTTCTTCTAACCATTTTTTAGCGTCAGCATACAACACACTGTAGGCATCTAACCCAACAATACCTGCTGGTTGTCCAGGACGGTAAATACCAAAGGGACTAATTCCAAATTTAACATGAGGTTTGGTGGCTTTAATTCCTTGGGATAAACGCAAGACCATTTGATTAACGTTTTCCCGTCGCCAGTCGTCTAACCCTAGTTTACCACCACTGGCTTTGTAAGCTGCATAACTTTTGTTATCTGGGAAAGATTTACCGGAAATAGGATAGGGATAAAAATAGTCGTCTAGGTGAATAGCATCAATATTATAACGTCGCACCACATCAATTATTACATTATAAGCCCTGTCTTGGACAATTTTTTCTCCTGGGTCCATCCATAGTTGTGTACCCCATTCATGGACGACTCCGGGGTTGGTGACAGCGATATGGGGGTGGACTGCGGTAGTTTTGATGTTAGTTTTGGCGCGATAGGGGTTGAACCAGGCATGAAGTTCGATATTATGTTTGTGACATTCAGCGATCGCAAACTCCAAAGGATCATAAAATGGTTCTGGTGCTTTACCTTGTTTTCCAGTTATCCAAGCACTCCAAGGTTCTAATGGGGAAGAATAAAGTGCATCTCCTTCTGGTCGTACTTGCAAAATTAAGGCGTTGAAGTTCAAAGATTGCAACTGTTTAATTATAGCTGTCAGTTCTGCTTTTTGTTGGTCAACGGGAAGCCCTGCTTTTGATGGCCAATTACTATTCCAGACGGTTGTTACCCAAGCACCCCGAAATTCTCGACGATGACTAACTTTAACAGTATTTGCGGGTGTGGGTGTAGGGGTGATATTTGGGGGAACTATGATGTAGTTGGAGGCGATTTTTTCAGCTTTCCCTAAGTATACCAAAGCCTGATAGACCATGACTGCCACATCTGCACGGGTAGCGGCTATTTTCGGGTTTAATAATTTAATATTAGCATAACTAACTACCCAACCGATACGAGTAGCGATCGCTGTCTGATTTTGGGCATAATTAGGAATTAAGACGGCATCTTGATAAATTTGGGGTAATCGGGTCAATAGGTCAGGCTGGACTTTAGTAGCGACTTCCAAACCGTTGACCATTGCCACTAAGACATCACATCTAGAAATTTTATCATTGGGGCGAAAGGTTTTATCAGGATAGCCGACAATAAATCCGGTTTCATAAACTTTTTCAATTGCACTTTTTGCCCAGTGGTCATTGGGAACATCGACAAAAGGCACATAATCTCTTTTTTGGGACGGTATAAATACTGCGGCAATTATGGCAGCAAATTCAGCACGACTGACAGAGTTATCTGGGCGAAAAGTCTTGTCAGGGTAGCCGTTGACAATACGACGCTCGGCTAAGGCTTGAATAAATAAACTAGCCCAGTGATTTTTTATATCGGGAAATTGGATAAAATTTGATACCATGTTAACAAAGTTAGAAAATAAGCATATTGACTAAATTAACATAACGTAGGCGATCGCACTTTATTTGAGCTTGTAAGTTAGTAAAATCAAATTATAGGTTACATCGGAATTATATACCAACAGTGCAGAAACGTCTTTTTCTCTATATTTTATTTACCTTTGCATTAATTAGCACTCTTAGCTTTTCTAATATCTGGGAGCAAATTCCCACCTATCCTTGTCACAAATCGGCGTTTATTACGACTAAAAGCCCAAAAATCTACATTTATCCTGAAAAAGTTTTAATTCGCCCCTGGTTGGGACAACATCATGTTTATGGTATATTTATGCTACCAATAGGTTATTCACACGACCAGTTGATGACTGTTAATATACCAGGTACAAGCAAACAGTTTTGCGGAAATATACTTGAATTTGGTGAAACTTTAGACGGAATTAATGCCAAGCCAGGACATTACTTAGCTAAGGGATATTTACAAACTCGCACGGCTGTTAGGTTTATTATTCAAGGTAAAATTAAACATCTGCAACAACTAAAAAACTGGAGGTTGGGTTATGTAAAAGAATAGTAGAGACATTCCATGCAACGTCTCTACGTTATGGATAAAGGTTTTATTTGTTCCATTAAAGGTTGAAATTTTGATCATCTTGTTGATTAACAACTAATCGCAAAACAGATAAACCCAAAATAATTAAAAATAGCACTAATCCAATTGTACAAGCATAACTAATTTCTAAATTACTAAAAGCTTGTTCATACAAATAGTAAACAATTGTTTTAGAACTATTGAGTGGACCTCCTTGCGTCATGATGTAGACTTCTTCAAAAACTTTAGTGGCTGAAATAGCAGAAATAACTGCAACTAAAGCCAAATAAGGCTGCATTAAAGGTATGGTAATATCCCAATGTTTACGAATACCATCTGAACCATCAATTGCTGCGGCTTCGTAAACATCACCAGGAATAGATTGCAATCCTGCTAAATAAATTACCATATAATACCCTAGACCTTTCCAAATAGTCACAGCCATGACACTTGCAAGGGAAATAGGGATAATTCCTAATAGTTTGGCTGGACTTGTTAACCAGGGAATCCCTTCAGGAAAAATCCCCAATGTTTTAAGAAATTGATTGAGTAAACCGTTTTCTGCATACAACCATTTCCAAGCTATTCCTGCTACTACCATAGAAATTACCACCGGGCTATAATATGCAGACCTAAACCAATTTATCCCTCGCAGTTTTCGATTAACTAAAATTGCTAACCCTAATGGAGTAATTACTAAAATTGGTACGACACCAACAAGATAAAGAAAGGTGTTTTCTAAGGTTTTCCAAAAAACAGCATCTTTCCACAATTTAAGAAAGTTACCCATACCTATCCAGCGAGGAGATTCACCAATATCTTGATAGTTGGTGAAGCTGAGATAAAATGCTTGTAGTGCAGGCCAGAAGACAGTTAAACCTAAGATAATTAAAGCCGGTAGTAAAAATAAATATGGCGTTAGTCGTTGTTGAATAATAACCCAATTTTTGGGGGTTAACTGATTCATTGTTATTGTATTTATTATTTAGCGATCGCTCTATAATAACAGAAGTCGAGAACATGGCTACCTTGTCATTACTCAATTTTTTGTGTGGTTAAATAAAATACTTACGAACCGCAGAGACGCAGAGAGCGCGGAGTGAAGAAAGGATTTTTTGAGTCCTTATGTAGAGAAACCCCGCTTTTAAAATTCGGTTTCACCTACTTTGCTGCCAGGAATATTTTGATAAATTTATTAATAACTTAACCCAAACTACATATTATGAGTAATCTTTCTCCCCGTCAACCAGATGCTTTTACTTCTGAAGAAAATCAAGAGCAACTTTGGGAATATTTACAATCACTTCAGCCAGAAATAGTTGCTAAATTATCTAAACCTAATTCTCCTGAAGTGTTACAATTAATTCACAAGACCATCGTTACTATGTTAGGGAATCTACCCAATGATAGCTATAGTAACGTCATTACTACTAGCCGTGAAGAACTAGGAAAACTTTTAGGTTCTGCTATGGTTGATGGGTATTTTTTGCGTAATGTCGAACAGCGATTACAAATGGAAAATTTTTTCCAATTATAGCAGGGAACAAGGAACAGGAAACAGGAAACTCTGTTAAGAATTGAAAGTTTCTTTGCGTCTAGGTTTGATCATTTGTTGATATCCTAAACGCCTTAGCGGTTGCTATAACAGATTTCCTGAAACCTGCCTGATGCCAAACTTAAATGCTGATACTGTTAAGAACTAACCTTGGTAGTAAATAATTGTAATCTATTAAGCGATGTTTATTGTTTAACTCAATTTTTCGCTCTACCATATTCAATTCTTGCTGAAATTTTTCTACAGCATTCTGAGCATCTTCGTCTGCAAATGGTTCATCGTAGTATCCCAATCTGTCATAACGATAGTCTGATAGTATGAATAGGGTTGAGAGTTGGGTACTGGTTGGTTTTGCTGGGGGTAAAAAGTCTATGAGGGCTTTACGGTCGGGAATAGAGCCATTTTCGACAATTGGTTGATAAAGTGCTAGGGGCATATTGGGAACAAATCCCATATATTCATATTGTGTGAAATTAACGGCAGAATGTTGTGGACCACAGATGAAAATGATGGTGGTAATAGTATCAACTAATTGTTCTAAAGTATTGATCTTTTCACTAACACCCTTAACTCTTCCTCCGTCTTCAGCTACTAATTCGCGCGCCCATGCTTGAAGTTCAAAGTCTTCTTGCAAGTCTTGAGGAGTCCTGTAGTAAAGCTCTAAATAGTTGGATACAAAATCGTGAATGGCTTTCCACAACAACATTCCATCGTCTCGATAGGGATAATGAGGTAAGTTTTCTACATTATCCATTCCCCGATTTTTGAGTTCATTAGGTAGAGCAAACTGATCTAAACTCCAATCTTTATAAGCATCAATGACAATTTGTAGGGATTCTTGCAGAGTACCAGCTAACAATTGATCAACTGCACCACCCCGATTAATCAATTGCTTGCGAGCTAAGTCGTTATTAGCCAACATAAACCGAAAATGGGGTTTTAGAAGCATTCTCAGGGGATGATTCTCAGCTAGTTGACGAGCGCTAACAATAGCAATAGGTTCCATCACTAAATGAGTTCGACAAAGATGAGTATTCATTTCATGATGATTACCATCTGCAACTTGAACACATAATTTGGCATAAAACCAGGTTAAAGGTTTATCAAAAGGTGTCAGTAGCGGGCTGGCTTTCCCTAATGTTGGATTAATTTGAATGGCGATTGGTACCAGTTGACCACGATCTTTAAAACCAGAACTGCGCCAACAGAAAAAGGCTATAGGTGCAGGTAGATACTTTTTACCTTTAGCATAAGTTCCACCTTGAATAAATGCCAGAGGTCGATAATCAGCGACATAGAGATTTCCTTGGGCTAGTTTTTCCCTCAAGTTGATAGAGTTACCAAACTTTTCTTGTAATTCTTGGATAGTAAATGCGAAATTAGCTGGCATTTCCCGCATTTGGCGTAAAACTAGAGGATTTACTCCACAGAGTCTTTGTTCAGCAAAGGAATCATCTGTTTCGTAGGTTTTCATTACATTAGGTTTAGGCAAAACTGGAAAAAAGTCTTCATAGTCTTGCAATTCGTCTAAAGGATCCCAAACACTATGGGTTTTGACAGCTAACATATTTATGGGTAGTTCTGCGGCTTCTAATACCCGTTCACCAATATACTTAGAAGAAAAATTCTCTATCAGGGGTACATTTTTGAGCATCACCATAGGAGGTAAGAAGTTGTAGTCAAATTCGTACTCGCTTTGGCTCTTTTTGAGGGAGGATTGGCGTTGTGTTGGGTTAGGGTCTTTTTGAGGCAGATATGGTTTCATAAGTGGTGATGTCAATTAATTTAACTTGCAATCTACTAAGCAACCGTTATGTACTGTGTACATGAGGACGGATGAAATTATGGTAAAGTATGTAACTTTGTTTCTCTGAAAATATTTAATTTTAATAAATCTTCAACGAGCAGGAGTTAGGAGAACAAGCCCTGGCGATTATAAATCACGGCTACACAAACAAAGTCCACCTGCGTGGACTGAAGAAAAACCACTTATTTTCAACCCACGGAGGTGGCCTTCCCTCCGGGAAGCCGCTACGCGCCATGCCTGTGTAGTTGCGGTTTCTAACCGCCGATTTAATGTTAACAGGACTTGTGTGTACACGGTAGGTCAGGAGTCAGGAGGTAGGAGTCAGAAGGCAGGAGGCAGAAGTCATGAGAAAAACTGGCTTTGTGTATAGGTTTCAATGATCTGCAATCTGTTGTAAGTAGGGGCGGGAAAACCCCACCCACAAAAAAATTTATTTTTTAGAACTCCGTAATTAGATAACTGGGGGTGTAAATTACTGGAGATGCTGTTCTACTTGCATCCTAATGATTCACGAGTATCTACACCAGTTTGAGAATTAACTCCAGTGGCTTCTACACAGAGTTTTTTAACTTCTGTCATATCTAATATGGCATTGGTGAAATCAGCGTCAGTCACATTAACGTGATCAAAAACTGTTCGCAACATCATAGCATTGGTAAAAACTGCATCGCTAAGATCAGTATCTTTGAATTTTGATAAATAAGCAATACCTTCACTAAAATCAACCCCATGTAGATTTGCTCCATCTAACAAAGCGCCGTTAAATACAACACCCCGTAAGTCAGCATTACTAAAGTTAGTATTTTGTAACTTGATATTGGTATACTCAGTTCCCACTAAACTTTGTCCAGAAAAATCCTGCTCTTGGAATTTGTCACCAGCAGAACGGGTAATGCTGGAAGAACTTGCTGCTTGGGCTGATAGAGGAAAGACAAACAAGGTGAGGACAGCGATCGCTAAAATAAAACTAGTCAGTACACGCTTCATAAATTCCTGCTTAACAAATCTCAACATTTCTATTATTCATGATCACGGGCTAACCATCCCTTAGTATAGATAGATGTTGAAGAGCGATCGCCTAAACTACCAGTGACTAATCAAGAAAATCTCACCCAAACTCCTCTGTATCAACAGAGTGTCAAACTCAAAGCCAGATTTACCAGCTTTGGTGGTTGGGAAATGCCTGTGCAATATAGAGGTATCACCGAAGAACATCAAGCCGTCAGAAAAGCCGCAGGGATGTTCGATATTTCCCACATGGGCAAATTCACCCTCCAAGGTAAAAACCTCATTGACCAACTTCAAAATTTAGTTCCCTCAGACCTAAATCGTCTCCAACCAGGACAAGCCCAATATACAGTCTTATTAAATCCCCAAGGCGGAATCATTGACGACATCATTATTTACTATCAAGGCACAGATAGCACTGGCATCCAAAGGGCAGTCATTATAGTCAATGCCGCCACCACCGATAAAGATAAAGCCTGGATTATACCACATTTAGACCTAAATTCTCTACAGTTCCAAGATATTTCTGCAAATCAAGTCTTAATCGCTGTTCAAGGAAAAAAAGCTGCCAACCATCTCCAAACCTTAGTATCATCAGACCTAACACCAATACCAGCCTTCGGTCATTTAGAAACAACCATACTAGGTCAACCAGCCTTCCTAGCCCGCACAGGTTACACTGGCGAAGATGGATTTGAAGTTATGGTAAATCCAGTAGTGGGGATAGAATTATGGAAACATCTTTATGATGCTGGTGTAATCCCCTGCGGACTCGGTGCAAGAGATACCCTCCGTCTAGAAGCAGCAATGGCACTTTATGGACAAGATATCGACGACACCACCACCCCCTTAGAAGCAGGTTTAAGTTGGTTAGTACATTTAGATAGCAAAGGCGATTTTATAGGACGTAAAGTGTTGGAACAACAAAAAGCTGAAGGTGTAAAACGACGACTTGTAGGTTTACAAACCCAAGGACGAAATATAGCCCGTCACGGCTACCCCGTTTTAGCCGCAGGTAAGGTTGTAGGTGAAATAACTAGCGGTACTCTCTCACCCACACTCGGTTATCCTATCGCTTTAGCCTACGTTCCCACCCAGTTAGCAAGCGTCAAACAACAGCTAGAAGTGGAAATTCGCGGCAAGGCCTACCCCGCAACAATTGTCAAACGTCCCTTTTATCGCTCAAAAAATCGTGTTACCAACTGAAAATCGTTGAGCTTTTAAGGAATAATGTTGTTTGGATTACTATTGGCGCAGAAAATTTTTTAACCTGCAAGAGGAAGTTTTATGTCTTTTGAATATCCCCAGGATTTGCGATATCTAGATTCCCATGAATATGTAAGATTAGATGGGGAAATTGCTACTATTGGCATTAGTGAATTTGCTGTAGATCAATTAGGTGATATCGTGTTTTTAGAATTGCCAGATGTTGGAGACGCGATTACCAAAGATGATCCTTTTGGTACAATTGAATCTGTTAAAGCCGTGGAAGAACTCAATTCTCCAGTCAGTGGTACGATTATAGAACGCAATGACGTATTAATTGACTCACCTGAACAAGTAGCTGATGATCCCTACCGAGAAGGATGGTTTATCAAGGTGCGTGTGAATGATCTTGGTGAAATTGATGATACATTAACAGCAGACGAATATCGCGCTTTGGTGGAAGGTGAGTAATTAAATCATAATTCACAAAAAAAGGGAACAGGGAACAGGGAAGAAACTGTAGTTCTGAGTTTAAACCTCAGTTAAAAAAAGATGTTTTTAAAAGATGACAAGCAGCGAAAAAAACAGTGTTATTATTTCAATCTCATCTTGAAAAACATGAGTTTCTTTTGTTCCTTGTTGCCCGTTAAGAGTTCCCTCTGAAAAAACTCAAAATGTAGGCTACACATTTACCAATGCCAAATTAGGTAGTAGTAATTTTAAAAAATGAGAATCTAAGTTAAACTACCAGTAACAAGCGAATCTCTAGTAAGCGTCACACCATTGCTATGGTAGATTAAGTTGATGCTAGGAAAAGACTGAAAATATATATAGTGTGATGATCGCTGATTGCAGTGAAGTATATGAACAGTGAAAATAGAAATAGCGCGTATTTATAATAAATGATATCATCCTGAATAATAAATATTGCTCAGATGTCTTTCTGCACCTGCACCTAAAATCCAGCGTATAGTTGTGAAAAACCGAGGCCAATTGGTTGTATCATCACCAAAATATTCTGCGGCAAGTTTCTCTTCTAAATCATTTATATCAATTGTTTCATCATCAAGCTCTTTAGTTATTTCTTCAATTACAACCAGTCTTTGATCCTTCAACCGTGGAACATTTAGTCCAAGGATTTCAATAGTAAATTGAGCAGATTCTACAGGGATACCAACCAACATACAGGCATTTTTATCAGGTCTAATTTCACCATCTTTACTGCTAAATTCAAATAAACGTAATGTTGGCAATTCAAGAGGATTTAATAACTGACCATCAGAGATATTATCCTTTTTTTTACCACAGCATGGTGAATTATGGGGTAGTTGTAAATTTTGCAAATCATCATCGTTTAATCCTCCTGGTGGAAGACAAATAGCCAACATATTTTGCCAGTCTAAATCATAATTTTTTTCTGGTGTTGATTGACCACGGGGAATAAAATGATCAACGGAACGATTTGTTTGATGAAGAGACATTTCACAATAGGCACAAAGTCCTTTTTGATCAGATGATAAAGTATTACGAACTGCATTAAATGTGTCTCGGTTACTTTTTAAATCACTCCATCTTTTAAACTGAGAAGAAAATCGAGTTTTATATTTTTTAAGTTCCTCTGGTTCGAGGGATTTAAGAACATTTTTCACACCGCACTCCTCCGCTCTAATCGACGGATTTGCATATCTGCTCTAGTCATATCTGGATCAACTGAATCCCAATCTTGTAGTTTTTCTTTTAGGCGTTTTGCTTCTTCTAATTGACCATTATCAATTGCTTCAAAAAGTTGTGTGAGTGTTTGTGATTCTTCTGTATCTGGTCTTAAATCACTTAAACCTAAAATATTTTTAACAATATCTGAACTTTTCCTCCCCTTGGTAGGTTCAGGACATTCCTTTATTTGGTAATCTTCTAATATCTTGACCTGATTTTGTTTTACAGTTGTCACAACTTCGGGACTGTGAGTAGTAGCAATAATTTGAGTGTTGGGAAATACTTTCTTTAAATCAGGAATAATCTTTTGTTGCCAAGTTGGATGCAAATGTAAATCTAATTCATCAATCATCAAAATTGCTTCTGCTGCTAACGGGTTTTCCATCTGTGGATTTGCCTGGGCTAAACGTCGAGCAAAGTCCATTACCAAAGCTAACATATTGCGATATCCCGCACTTAATTGACTTAATAAAAGTTCTCTTTTTTCTCCTGTTTCCATTGTCCATTCAACCATTAGCTTGGCAGATGTCGCTCCTGAAAAATATACGCGAGCATTGGGAGCTATAATAGCGGAAATAGCATTTCGCACTTGTTTTAAATCAGGAAATTCAAAATTTATATCTCTCTGATTTTTGCCCTGTCTCAACTCTTCAAACTCTCGCACAAAAAACCAGTGAGCTAAATTTTTAAAATCGGCTGTTGCATTAAAAGCATTATTTAACGCATCAAATCTATTAAAGTCTTTATTTGTAATGTTTTCAATATCAGTAATATTAGTTAAATTGCGATCGCCCTTGTAATAAGCTATCATAGAAATATTAGATGTTTGTTCATTATTTATGAGATCACATTTATTTACTAGTTCAGAATAAAGTTTTTTAATTCCTTCCTGTAAAGGTTCTTTCTTTCTTTTTACTCTTATTACTTCTTTTGCAAAAAAAGTTTCTTCCTCATTTTCAGTAGGTGGATTTTCATAGATCATTGTCCACTCTGGAAAATCCGTTGCTGATACGGTGAACTCTGCGGGATTCCTTCGTTCATTACCATTTTTTGGAACTGGCAAATCTCTTTGCAAAACAGGTGAAACTTCTTTCTCTTTACCCACAATTTTCTGAATTTCTACCACATAAGGATACATTGCAGCAGCGATCGCATCAAGTAATGCACTCTTACCTGAGCCATTATTACCAACGAAAATATTAATATCGGGATCTAAGTTAACTTCCAGATGCTCGAAGCAGCGAAAGTCTTTAATAATAACTCGTTTAATGTGCATTGGTTTATATTATCTACTTAATCTATTTATATCCAATTTTGTCTATTTTGTGCCAAAGAAACACTAAAAAAATGAGAATCTAAGTTAAACTACCAGTAACAAGCGAATCTCTAGTAAGCGTCACACCATTGCTATGGTAGATTAAGTTGATATAGCGTGATGATCGCTCATCGCAGTGAAGTATATGAATAGTGAAAATAAAAATAGCGCGATCGCACTTTTAGGCTAAATTAATGAAATTGAGGACAGCACTATGGGCAGTTCGGGAATGGAAACAAGAAGGGCGTGATCAAGGTCGTTAAGTGGGTGAAGCATTATGAGATTTCTCTAATGTTGCTGACTGGGAAGTTTGGTTGCCAATTCCAGAAAATTGAAGCAATATTTCCTTAACAATCATATCTAAACATAATGGTAAAAATCCCAATTCGCGATCGCCATCTCTATACTAACACTGTTGCATCATCAATTTTCTTAACTATCCTGTGCTTAGTTACTGCTTATATAACCCCTACCCCCAATTCCTCCGTCGAGGCCAATGATAGTTCATCTATACCTAGTTCTGGAAATCAAATTTCTCTTAATGGTCGTACTGTCACAGGGTTTTGGTTACAGCAAAGGGCAACTGGTAGAGAGGGGACAATTTATATCAGTGACGGTGTAGTAAGACAATTAATCGGGGTAGATTTTTTAAATAGTGACAATCCTGTTAAACAGCCAATAGAATGGTTTTCTGGTGATATTAAGTCTTTAAACGCCAATTTATTAGGAGGACATCGTTATCTAGATGTTAGTCAGTTTGCCCAAACAGCCGGATGGCAGATGCAAACTCAAGGTAATATTTTGGTAATTTCCACTCCTGGGACTAAAGTAACTAACATTCGTCAGGGTAAACAAACTTGGGGAGAAAGGGTGGTTCTTGATTTAGATCGTCCCACACCCTGGCAAGTTACACAAGGCCAAGTGATCAAAAAAGAATCGACACCACCAGATAGGGAATGGATAATAACCATCGATGGTACAATTGACCCGCTTTTACTCCAACGTTATCATCCTCAGCCATTACCATCAACCCCAGAACCACTAATTACAAAAGTGGAAATGGTGAAGAATCAAACCATTTTGCGTCTCAGTGTTCCCTTTGGTAAATCGGTAAGAGTTAGCACTATTGCCAATCCCCATCGTTTGGTGATTGATATTAGACCCGATGCTTTAGTAGAAAAGGATATTATTTGGGCAACAGGATTGCGTTGGCGACAGAATTTCGTTAATTTAGATACAGAAAAATTTCCGGTTGTTTGGTTAGAAGTTAATCCCAAGGCTTTTGGATTGACACTCAAACCGATCTTAGCCAACCCGGGAAATGCTGAAGGAACAGCACCTCTAATTCAAAAAGCCCAACGAGATTTAGCCGTAGCCGCAATTAATGGTGGTTACTTTAACCGTAATAACCGCCTACCATTGGGGGCAATTCGACGGGATAGTAATTGGCTATCAGGAGCAATTTTAAACCGAGGAGCGATCGCTTGGAACAATTCTGGTCAATTTTATTTTGGTCGTCTCACTGTCACTGAAACCTTAATTAGCAATAATAGCCAACCCCTACCCATCTTATTTGTCAACAGTGGTTATGTTCAAAATGGCATCGCCCGTTATACCTCCGAATGGGGTTCTACTTACACCCCTCTTACAGATAACGAAATCCTCCTCCTCGTCCAAAACGGCAAAATTTCCCATCAGTTTCCAGGAGGAAAAACGGGTACAAACCCTATTACCATTCCCCAAAATGGCTACCTTCTAGCCTTCCGGGGTAACGCTGTGAAAACATCTGCCAAATTGCCCATTGGTACAGATGTAAAAATTACCAGTGTTACTACTCCCAGTGAATTTAGCCGTTATCCCCACATTGTGGGAGCAGGACCGCTATTATTAGAAAATAGGCGAATAGTGCTTGATGCCAAAAGCGAAAAATTTAGCGATGCTTTTATTCGGGAAAAAGCCAGTCGTAGCAGTATTTGTACCACAAACACAGGTAGTTTGATCATTGCCGCTGTTCATAATCGTGTCGGTGGTGCTGGACCCTCTCTAGGGGAACAAGCCAAATTGATGCAAACAATGGGATGTATAAATGCCTTAAATTTAGATGGTGGCAGTTCCACAGGTCTTTACTTAGGAGGTCAGTTACTTGATCGTTCCCCTAGTACCGCAGGACGCATTCACAACGGCATTGGCATTTTCTTAAAACCAGCAAAATTAAACCAGCAAAATTAAACCAGCAAAATTAAAAACTTAGGGGTAACATCCCTCCGGTTGCTTTCATTTTCATTAATAAAAAAAGAAAACAATCACAGGGCTATTACCCCCAGATATTTTAAGCTAATACTACTCAAAAATGATTATTCAGCCGTAGCTAATTCAGTGCTACCCCTTGTACGTTTCCGTGTCAGGGCGTTGAATACCATGATACCGATCGCTTTAATCAAATTACCTTCTAATTCTTGGAACATCTTCATGTTGACACCAAAGGCTGCATTGGCTTCTTCGACAATGCGATCGCCTGTAGCCTCATCAATGGCCATTTCATCCAAATTTTGCCGATATTCTGCCTTAAATGCCTTCTCATCGGGAATATCTGCAAACTCATAAAAGGCAGTACCTTCACCTTCACCTAGTTTCATCGCAGTTTGGGCAATACCTTTGAGGATTTGTCCACCCGATAAATCACCTAGATAGCGGGTATAAGAATGAGCAATTAATAATTCTGGTTCCGTGGCAGAAATTTCCCGAATCCGGTTTACATAAGCTTCACCAGCAGAAGATAATTGGATTTGTTCCCGCCAGTTGTAGCCGTAGTAATAAGTTAAGTCTTGCTCTAAAGTATGTTTGCGATTAAGTTGGGGAAAGTAAATTTTGCCAACAATGGGGTGATTGCGGTGCTTTTCCATCTCCTCTTCCATCGCTGAGTAGATGAAATAAAAGTTAGCAACTAGTTTTCGGTAGGAGGTTTTCTCTACCACTCCCTTTAAAAAGCACTTGACAAAACCAACATTTTCTGCCATTGTGTGGGCTTTTTTTGTACCTACACGTAACTTGCTTGCTAAATTGCTGCTCATGTTAAATTTCTCAACTTTAAAAAGTTAACTGTCGAAGTTTTGATTTCAAACGGCTAAGAGATGCCATTAAAACGTTACATTAGACCTATTTGATGAGAATTTATATTAAAATTTTTTAAGTATGCAAAATTTTGTCATCCTGTACACAGCAAATATTGTTTCTCAATCAAGGATTTGGAGGATTAAAGCTGAAATCTAGAAAATCAAACTCATAATCCAGAGGGAACAGGGCAGGGTATAGAATTATTCTTTCCATTCTTTATTTTCATCCTCCTGACTCCTGCTATATTCAAGAATCGATCTTTGAGAATTGTTAAAGAAAGTGCTATTCTCCTGTGTGACTGTGTGGAGTGTTTAAAATTATGGTCTCATCAATAACTCGGACTCAAGGCCGAATTTCTGGGAGTTGTGCTTCCGATTCAGAAGGAACGGGAACAGCAATTAACAGTAGTTTGGCACTCAACCTCATCCCACTACCAACAAATCCGCTATTTGGTACAGATGGTATTCGTGGTAAAGTGGGAGAATTGCTGAATGCACCCTTAGCCTTGCAAGTGGGTTTTTGGGTGGGACTGGTTTTGCGTAGCCATGCGGCTCAAGTGGGGCCAGTTATTCTGGGACAAGATTCTAGAAATTCTAGTGATATGCTGGCAATGGCTTTGAGTGCTGGGTTAACAGCCGCAGGGTTAGAGGTTTGGTATTTAGGTTTATGTCCTACTCCCTGCGTATCTTATCTGGCTAGTAACAGTGATGCCATCGGTGGGGTGATGATTTCTGCCAGCCATAATCCACCAGAAGACAACGGAATTAAAGTTTTTGGTCGTGACGGTGCAAAGTTACCCCAAGTATTACAGGCGGAAATTGAGGCGGGACTGCGTGGTAAAATAGCTCCTACGGCGGTAAATAACTATGGAAGGCATTACTTGCGTCGAGAGCTAATAGGACGATATGGTGAGGCTTTGCAAACACCATTAAAAACTACGGCTGTTGATCTTAGGGGGATGAAGATTGTCCTGGATTTGGCTTGGGGGGCTGCGGTTGGGTTAGCACCAACAGTATTTACCGAAATGGGTGCGGAAATAATTTGTTTACATAACGAAGCGGATGGCGATCGCATTAATGTAAATTGCGGTTCTACCCACCTAGATATTTTACAAGCCGCAGTCAAAGAACACAACGCCGATATGGGTTTTGCCTTTGATGGTGATGCTGATCGGGTGTTAGCTGTGGATAATACAGGTAGAACTGTTAACGGTGATTATATTCTCTATCTTTGGGGTCGTTATCTGCAACAAAGGCAGCAATTACCTGAGAATTTGATTATTTCTACCGTCATGGCTAATCTAGGCTTTGAAAAAGCTTGGCAGCAACTAGGGGGTAAATTAACCCGTACAGCCGTCGGTGATCAATATGTACAGGCTGAAATGCTGAGGACTGGGGGAATGTTGGGGGGTGAACAATCCGGTCACATCCTCTGCCGTCATTATGGTATTACTGGAGATGGGTTATTAACAGCGTTGCATTTAGCCACTGTAGTTAAAGAAGCTGGTGTTTCCCTGGGTGAAATGGTAGAGCAAAGTTTTCAGACCTATCCGCAATTATTACATAATGTGCGAGTTGTAGATCGCGATCGCCGGTTAAACTGGAAAGATTGTCAACCTTTGCAATTAGCGATCGCTCAAGCCGAAGTTGCAATGGGTGATAGTGGTAGAATCTTAGTCCGTGCCTCTGGTACAGAACCCTTAATTCGCGTTATGGTAGAAGCTGCCGATGCTGAATTAGCTAATTATTGGACTCACGAATTAGTCTCACAAGTCCAAAAACATTTAATCCCATAATCTTAGTTTGTAGGGTGCGTCAGATACGATAAGTTTAGACAAAAACCACTAATTTTAAAGTTCTGACGCACCGCTAATAGATTTAACCAAGAGAATCATAAATAACATGGAAAACCAACGTTGCTGATTTGAGGTATGAAGATGATTTTCAATGATCTCAAAACCGTAG
>NZ_JAYGHC010000014.1:79832-96696 GCF_034932285.1 Cronbergia sp. UHCC 0137 | reverse complement strand
AGGATGATTTTCAATGATCTCAAAACCTTTGTAGAGACGTTCCATGGGTAGGTATTCTCGTCTTTACACCTAAATTCGTACTTGGTTTCAGTAATACCAAAAACCTTTTAATCTATAAATAAAAAAATAATAAATTTATCACCAATTTAGTAGGAGAAATTATGGTAAAAACTAGAATCTTCCAAAAATCAAAAAAGCAGAAACCAGAAGAAATTCCTACCATCAGCATCAAAGAAAGATTAGCCCAAAAGCGTAAAATTACTAAGTCACGTAAAGAATTTACCGGCTTGCTAACCACCAGCTTGGTTAGTGGCTTATTCATCGGATTATTAGTTTTTCTAGTAATAGGAATTAAAGCAGCAATTCCCGCCGTATTAGGCATTGTAATCATCTCTCTCTCCTATAAATACCCCCGTCAAGCCATGCTGGCCTTTATCATCTACTTGCCTTTTGGGGGTACAGTCATTTACTACTTAGGCAACAGTCCCGTTCTACAACTAGCTAAAGATGCTTTTTATATTCCAGCCCTCATAGGAATTTGGCAAAGCTGCCGCAAACTTAAACAACCCTTCATTATTCCCCGCAGTATTCAAATTTCACTAATATTTTTATTAATTTGTAGTTTATTAACACTGATTTTTATCAATGGTGGGCAACAATTTAATCCCCCTAGCGTCGGATTAGGACAAAAAGTACCTAAAGAAATACCAATAGGCTTGGGAATTTTGGGATTTAAAGTATTTTTAGGCTATATTCCCCTAATTACTTGTACTTACTATTTAATTCGCAACAAACGAGATTTTCTTTTCATGTCTCGCTTGCAAGTTATACTGATTCTAATCTGTTGTGGATTGGGATTTATTCAATATTTATTATTACTAACTGGTGTATGTCAAGGGACTAGAAATTTAACAGGTGATGCCTTATTTAGAGCAACCCTAGAGGCAAGATGTTATTTTGGCGGTTCTCTAGTCTATAGTCCTCAAGAAAATACAATTCGTCTACCAGGAACATTTGTTGCACCTTGGCAATGGGCATGGTTCTTAGTTTCCGGTACTTTTTTTAGTTTCGCAACTGGCTTTTCAGATCCTTCAATTATCTGGCGAATTATTAGTTTAGGTTCTTTGTCTGCTATCTTCATTAATGCGGTAATTTGTGGGCAAAGAATAGCCCTAATCTTAGTACCTATTTGTTTTTTAGTTTTGTTAATATTCACAGGTCAAATTGCCAATTTCAAAAAATTTATCCCTGTTGGTGTCGGTCTGTCATTAATTTTAGGATTTGCCATTGTTGCTAACCCAGTGCTTGTAGAAGAAAGAATCAATAGCCTTTTTGGTCGTTTAGATGCTTCCCCACCCCAAGAATTTATCATGCAGCAGTTTGAAGAAAACTGGAAAAGTGTAGATACAATTATTGGTAGTGGTTTAGGTCGTGCAACAAATTCCGCTCGTTCGATGGGTCCGACTAAACTGGTAGAAACTTATTATCCAAAAGTATTGTATGAAGTAGGAATTGTTGGGGTACTGGCATTTCTGGCTTTTGTTACCTCTTTAACAATTGCCGCTTATAAAACATATCGTTCTATTAAAGATCCTAACCTCCGTATTTATGCAGGAAGTTTATTTATATTTATACTGTTTATTAGTTATAATACTTTCTATTACCCTTTAGATGTAGATCCAGTAGCTGTTTATTATTGGGTTTGTGCGGGGCTTCTGTTCAAATTGCCGGTTATAGATAAACAAGAAAAAGAAGAAGTTCAAAAGAAACTCCCAGAAACAATTGAAGCAGTGTAAAAAAAATGGATAAATATCCCTTGATTTCTATAGTTATACCTTCATACAGGCGCGAAAAACTCCTGTGTGACAGCATTGTTGATGTTTTGAAACAAGAGTATCCAAATTTTGAGGTTTTGGTAGTAGACCAAACCCTAACCCATGAACCAGAAACTCAAACTTTTTTAGAAGAAATGGCAAATTTGGGTAAAATAAAATGGTTTCGCTTGGATTGGGCAAGTTTACCAGGAGCGCGAAATTATGCTGTCAGGCGGGCAACGGGTGATATTATTTTGTTCATTGATGATGATGTGCAGCTAACGCCTGGTTTTTTAACTGCCCATGTCAAGAATTATCTACAAAATCCAGAAATAGGGGCTGTAGCCGGGCGAGTTTTTGACAGAATGAAATTAGGTGATTCTGGGGGAGAATTGGAAATTGAGTACCTACCCCCCGCAGCCATGGATCCCGGTATTGCTTGGTATCATATTGATCTAGTGCATACTACTAAACCTCAGCAGGTGTTAACTGCTAGGGGTTGCAATATGTCTTTTCGGCGTGAGATATTTACTCAGTATGGACTGAGGTTTGATGAGAGGTTTGGGGGTAGTGCGGTGCGAGAGGAGTCGGATTTTTGTTTACGGGTGCGGAAAACAGGCTATAAAATTTGGTACGATCCTGAAGCTGATTTGATCCATTTAGGGGAAGAGACGGGGGGCTGTCATGATATTAGTATGCGATCGCTAAAATATCAACTCACTTTTTACCACAATCATTTCCTGTTGGGGCTAAAAAATCTGACTTTTTCCCAAGCTTTGCGTTTTTATGTCAAGTTATTTGATTGTCACGTTTTAGGAAATCCCCCTTGTTTTAAAAGTGGTTCTCCGATTAAAGTTGTAACTCGCGGTATTTTTTATTTTTTGGGTTTTTTCAAGGCTTTAGGTAGTGTGATTCAATCGGTATGGAATGATGGACAAGTTTATAGTCGTTTAGAGGATGTTTGAAAAGTTTTGGGCGAATATAATAGAGCCTCCGGCTCCCGTAAGGGATACACTACTACACAAGCCAAGTCCACCTGCGTGGACTAAGGAAAGATTAAGGGTTTGAAACCCACGGAGGTGGGTTTTGTCTGTGTAGCCGCGACTTCTAGTCGCCAGGGCGAGTATGAATTTAGACTTTTCAAACACCCTCTTAGATCCAGAAGTTTAGTCTGACGCAAAAGTAATGAGAATTTTAATTGTTAGTCATACTTATATTGTAGATTTGAATTGTGAAAAATTACGTGCTTTAGCCAAACTTGCACCAAATATAGAAGTAACAGTTGTTGTTCCTAAACGTTGGCAACCCGGTGGCGTTCAAAACAAAATTATTGAAACAAAATATCTTGATGAAGGTGCATTTAAAATAGTACCAATTTCTAACTTTAGTCAAAATCATCAAGGATTGCTTACTTTTGGTTTTGATTTAATTCCTTTATTGAAAAAGTTTCGTCCACAAATTATCCAAGTAGAACAAGGTTCTAGGAGTTTGGCTTATGCTGAAATGATTTTATTAAATCAGGTATTAAATCTCCAAGCTAAAAATATATTTTTTACTTGGTGGAATTTGCCTTATGAGTTGAAGTTTCCGATTAATTTATTAGAGAAATATAATTTAGATCATAGTCACGGTATTATTGCTGGTAATCAAGACGGGGCGGAGATTTTACGGCAAAGGGGTTATGCTGGAAAAATTAAAGTGATGCCGCAATTAGGTGTAGATGAAACTCTATTTACTGCTAAAAAACAACCAGAATTAGCAGCTAGTTTAGGAATTTATCAAGATGATTTTGTGGTAGGGTTTGTTGGTCGATTTGTGCCAGAAAAAGGTTTATTAACTTTGTTGCAAGCTTTAGTTGACCTTAAAGATCAACCTTGGAAATTGCTATTATTAGGACGGGGTGAATTAAAGGAAGAATTAACTAAATTTGCTGTAGAGAATGATTTTTTAGATCGGGTAATTTTTATCGAAAGTGTTCCCCATGATCAAGTTCCTAATTATATTAATTTAATGAATACTTTGGTGCTGCCGTCAGAGACAACTTACAAGTTTAAAACTCTAACTGCGGTAGGTTGGAAGGAACAATTTGGTCATGTTTTGATTGAAGCTATGGCTTGTCAAGTGCCGGTAATTGGTTCTAATTCTGGGGAAATTCCTCATGTGATTGGTGATGCTGGTTTAATTTTTCCTGAAGGTGATGCTAAGGCTTTAGCAAGTTGTTTATTACAATTAATGGAAAAACCCAATTTAGCTCAAGGTCTTGGTAAAATGGGTTATGAAAAAGCTATGGTTCAATATACAAATCAGGCTTTGGCAAGGCAGCAATTAGATTTTTATCAACAAGTGTAAAACCCCACCCCTAGCCCCTCCCCGCAAGCGAGGAGGGGGACAATTTCTTTTACCGTGTTGGGTTTTAGGGATTTCCAAGAAATAAATTATTTAACGAACCACAGAGGCACAGAGGACACGGAGAAATACGGGTTTGGGAGATTTTTTACGTTAGGTGGTTGAGTGTTTTTCTATAGCTTGTTACAGCCGCCCGGAGATCGCCTTGATGTGTGATTAGTAGTTGTTCACCAGGGGCTTTTTCTAAACCAGTCCAGTGCATTAACAGTGCTAATTTTACTGATTTTCCACTACGTTCTAGTAAAAACCCTGATGCTTGACGACTTAAACCTGTGAGGTCTTCTAACATTCGTAGGGCCCGATCGCGCAATTTTTGATTTGTCACGGCTACATCGACCATCCGATTACCGTAAACTTTGCCTAGTTTGACCATTACCCCGGTAGAAAGGATATTTAAGGCGAGTTTTGTGGCTGTACCGGCTTTGAGACGAGTTGAACCAGCGAGAATTTCGGGACCAGTTAATAAACGAATATCAATATCGGCCTCAAATTCTACCTGTTCAGCAGGAACACAGGCAATAAAAATAGCGATCGCACCTCGTTGACGGGCAGCAGTTAAAGCCCCATGGACAAAGGGTGTGGTCCCACCGGCGGTAATTCCTACCACCACATCTAATTGGGTAATTTGACGTTGGGCGATCGCTGTTGCCCCATCTTCAGCCCTGTCTTCTAAATCCTCTGAACTGCGTACTAAAGCACCAGCACCACCAGCTATAATCCCCTGTACCAATTCTGGAGAAGTACAAAAAGTGGGTGGACACTCAGCCGCATCTAACACCCCTAATCTCCCACTTGTCCCCGCACCAACATAAAATAAACGTCCCCCTTGATACAAACGGCTGGCTGTACATTCAATGGCTTCTGCCAACTGAACTTTAGCCGCAGCCACGGCAGCCACCGCATTTTGGTCTTCTTGATTAAATAACTCCACTAATTCTAGAGAACTTAGTTGGTCTAAATTAAGACTATGGGGATTTACTTGTTCTGTGAGGAGATGCCCCCGTTCCTGCAAATTTGTCATAATAGCCCTTCTAGTTGACGACGAATGCGATCGAGGTCAGAATTAGGTACTTCTTCTTCCACCAAGAAATCATCAGTATCCCTGGTATTAGATTCCGGTTGCCAATCAGTTTCCTCTACATTCACTTCTGGGGGCATAATCAAAGCCCCGTTTGCCGGTACAATTTCCCAATCATAACCAGCACTTTCGCAAAATGCTTTGATTTCTTCGGCATCCATTACTTCAACTGTAGGTACAGGGAAATCCTGCGCTTCCAACATCAATGTAAACCTTGTAGCATCGTCTTCTGACTCAAACATCAGGATTTTATTTCTGCTTACCCCTTTAGTAGGATCCCCAATCCGAACGGTGTGAATCCCTTCGTTTTCTGTCCCAACATTAAAAATCAATACAAAAACACCCATTATTCATCCTTTTGAGTATTCAAAGGTCTATAGGAATTTTAAGCCAATTCTCAGATTAAATTAATTTAACTGCCGATGATTGGGTTTAAATTTTTACCAAGGGAAGTTATCGCCATAGCTAACTTGCTATAATAACACTCATACAAGGTAGAAACATTAAACGCATCTTTTCTACGAGATGATATCACATAATTATTAATGTATAGCAATGCTATTTGAGTTGTAAACAGGATTTTTTAACCAACCGCAGAGGCGCAGAGAACGCAGAGGCAAAGACAAAAGAGAGGTATGTTACACATTTTATTGGAAATTCTTTTCACCCCACTAAGCAAGTGAAGCAAATTAAACAATCTTTGAAAAATTTAGATTTATTTTCATTACGGTTACGTCTAACAATTGGTATTAGTACCTTTTCTGCTTTAATATTAGGTAGTCTTGCTGTATGGACAAGTCATAAAATGCAGCAAATATTGATTGATAGTCATAAACATAATATTCAACAAATTGTCGATCGCTTGCCTCATGATATCCAACTCTATAGCGAAATGATGCAGCCAGAAACAGGTTTACAAAAGGCTATTAATAATTTATCAAATAGTAATACATTATTATTTATCAAAAATTCTGACAATCAAATTTCCATCAAATCTCCTACTTTAAGTTTGTTATCTGATTCTACAGTTAATAAGTTGATGTCTATTACTCAGATGTCGATTAAACCTCAAATTTATCATGTTAATCAAAGTTATTTTGTTTTGAGTGGTGGTTCTTTACAAGTACAGGGTAAGTTCCTCGGTAAACTATTTGTAGTTCGGGATATTAGCCGTGAACAAATGATGTTTATGGCAATGATTAGAAGTTTAAGTATTGCCAGTATTTTAGCAATTATTTTGATTACATTAGTGATTGCATTTTATATTCAATATTCTCTCCAACCTTTATGTCAATTAAGCCAAATGACGGCTGTAATTTCTTTAGAAGATTTAGGACAAGCGCAATTATATCTTGATAATGCACCTAGTGAAGTTAAAGAGTTAGCTCAAACTTTAACTATGCTGTTATCACGTCTTTCCCAATCTTGGGAAAAAGAACGACAGTTTGTGAGTAATGTTTCCCACGAATTACGCACACCTTTAACTATTGTACATGGTTATTTACAAAGTGTTTTGCGACGGCAAAGTAATTTAACAGAAATTCAAATAGAAGCTTTAGAAACTGCTGCATCAGAAGCTGATCATACCATCCGGTTACTACAAGATTTATTAGATATAGCAAGAGCCGATAGTGGTTACTTGCGTTTTCAGATGAAATCTTATATACTGAATGACTTAGTTGAAGAAGTGGTGATGATGGCGAAAAAATATAGCGATCGCACCATAACAATCGAATCATCAATCTACCCCATTGAACTAAAAACAGATTACAGTCGTCTTAAACAAGTATTACTAAATTTAATTGATAATGCTGTTAAATATTCGCCCTCTAATACACCAATAACTTTAAAATTAAATCGTTTTCATCATCAAGCAATTATTGAGGTTTGCGATCATGGTTATGGTATTCCCTTACAACAGCAAGAACGGATTTTTGAAAGATTTTATCGCGTCGATGAATCTCGCAGTCACACAACCGGGGGTTCTGGTTTAGGTTTATCAATTGTTAAAACATTTGTAGAGGGTATGGGGGGTAACGTGAGTGTAAAATCTAAATTAGAAGAAGGAAGTGTATTTACAATTAGTTTACCAATTATAAGTTAATAACTCAAGTTGCTAGTTATTAATTTTTCGGATATTTTGTAGTGTGTAGGGTGCGTCAGACAGAATAATTTAGGCTAAAATCGCTAATTTTAAGTTTCTGACGCACCTTATTTTATCTAATTAGCAACTTACGTTAATAGAAACTTTCATGAAAGCACATATTCTCTTAGTTGAAGATGAAATCAAATTAGCGCGATTTATCGAATTAGAACTGACTAGCGAAGGATATAATGTTAGTGTAGCCCATGATGGGATGACTGGATTAACATTGGCGCGAGAATCATCACCAAATTTAGCCATACTTGATTGGATGTTACCAGGTTTAACCGGAGTAGAAATTTGTCGGCGTTTACGAGCTACTGGAAACTCAGTACCAGTAATATTATTGACAGCCAAAGACGAAGTGAGCGATCGCGTTGCAGGTTTAGATGCAGGAGCAGATGATTATGTGATTAAACCATTTAGCATTGAAGAACTATTAGCCAGAATCCGCGCTCATTTACGTCGTACTCAAGAAATAGATGAAGATGTTTTACAGTTTGAAGATTTGAGTTTAAATCGTCGGACTCGGCAAATTTATCGAGGTAAACGAGCAATTGAATTAACAGCAAAAGAATTTGATTTATTAGAATATCTTCTTTCCCATCCCCGTCAAGTTTTTACTAGAGAGCAAATTTTAGAAAAAGTTTGGGGTTACGACTTCATGGGAGATTCTAACATTATTGAAGTTTATGTTCGTTATCTGCGTTTAAAGTTAGAAGAAAATAACGAAAAGCGGTTAATTTATACGGTGCGTGGAGTAGGTTATGCACTGCGAGATCATTCATAATTTGCAATTTGTTTTTTTAATTGTTTAGCAGCTAAAGCATAACCACCATCAGCAGAATCTACCAAATGTACTTCATTAGCTCCTACCAAACAAGTAATTAAAGCCCGATCAGAAGTATGTATTCCAAAATAAATTTTACCTTCTTGTTTCATTTTCTCTAGATATTTTTCAAATTCTATTCTTTGTTTTTGATCACAAGCCAAAGTCATCTTCAGCGTCCCATCAAACTTTTTATAATCAGAAGAAGCAAGAAAATGAATTTTATCATCAAAGAAGTGATAAATTATTTTTGCGTAAGAAAATGTAACCACAAACAAAAGTTTAAAAGCAATCATTCCCAAAATTTTAGCTAGTCCATTTTTTTTATCTAACTGAATATTCATTAAACTCTTAGCTCGATCACTTTTGCTATTAATGAACCTAAGCTTAGATAAAGCAAGTGGGTGAGATTCTTCAAAAGATCCAAAAATAAATTCAACTTTATCAAGAACCTGTTTATAAAAAATATGTTGATTATAAAAAAACTCTTTTCTAACTTTAATGATTACAGAAATTATCTCTTCTCTGGAACTTCTGACATCTTCAAATGGGCAAGAGAAACCTGTATAATTAGCTGAATTGGTAATTTCATAATCTTCTGGAATCAAATAATTATAACCATGTTGGGTACTTTTAATTAAAGACTCTGCATAATCAATCCCCTCTCCAAATATAAGAATTTGTGAATAAGTAGGAGATACTTGATATTTTGCTACCTGCAATTTATATCCAGCTTGATAAATATCTTCTACAGGGACAAATCCAACTCTCAGCACAAGATTAAAAGTCCTTTTTACCAATTGACGATTATCAGATAAAACGCTCAAAATATCTGATAGCATTGGTTTAGACACAAGTAATGTAATACCATCACCACCAAAAACAAACGGTAAATTAAACTTTGGATTTAAATTAATCACTGCAACCAATGATAACGCACTGGCCATATTTATATCTTTATATCTTCCCCGCTCAATAGCTTTAGTAGAATTTACCACATCTGTGATTACAACATACCAATCTTCAGGTAAATGAGAATAGTTTTGTAAATCAGTAAACTGTTTAAAGTTTTTTAAGGCTGGTAATTGTTCATAGAAATGTTGACTGTTCATAAAAATTAATCATGGTGCAGGTTTGATATATTAATAGTATAAAGCCGATATAGCGTTTCCTAATCTAATGAAGTACAAAATCATCTGCGTTTATCTGCGTCCATCTGCGTTTAAATCTTTTTTCGTGTACCTCATTTGAATGAGAATCGCTATAATAACACCACAATAATTGTAGTTTTCAAGGTTTTGGGACTACGGAAGGTACTTCAATTGTACAGGGTTTTATCTGACACTTTTGCTCGTAAAGCTTATAAACATAAGGTTTTTGCCAATTTAAAGGAACTTCTAATAACGACAATGAACCTGTAATTCCTTGCCCAATAAATAGCAACAGAGCAATACAACTGATAGTAATATGAACCTTACGCCAACGATTAGTTTTATCTTTGTATATTTCTGGTAATATTGCTAGAGAAACAATCATTAATAAAGCGGCTAATTGTCCATAGTAGTAATGAGAAATATACCATTCATTGGTTTTGCGGTAAACACCATCTTGGCAACCAAGGACGACCAAACCAACCCCCGTCAAAGTTGCAAATATACCACGCCATTTTGCTGGCTTTGCTTGATAAAGTAAATATAAAGAAACAATTGTAGCCGCAAATAATAGCCCAATAAATATTACCTGAAATGGCGCTGTCATCCAAACTTGCTTATCTAGAATATTGCCTACTATACCATAAGCTAAAGCGATTAAGACAATACCAACAACCGACACAGTTAACCAGCGCCCCGACTGGACGTGTTCTTGTCCAACAACGGGAGGAATTTTGCTTTTACCACCTTCTACGGTTTGTAATCGACGTTGACGAACCAATAAAGCCCGGTTGACAATGATCCCAATTAATGGAAAAACTACAATAACAGCGATCGCTGGATGTAAAAGCAAAATTGCATCTCTTAATGACATATTATACCTCTCTTCATTATAGTTATTGATTTTTTGGATATTTTGTAACCTGTAGGGTGCGTCAGATAGAATAATTTAGTCTGAAATCACTAATTTTAAGTTTCTGACGCACCTTATTTCACTAAAGTCCTGCAAACCAATCATAACCCTGGTCTTCCCAATAACCTTTATTAGAAAATAAACTACTGGTAAAAGTAATTTGATCTACCCATTTACTTAGCTTATAACCCAGTTTAATTGGTGATGCTAGACGTAAAGGAGCGCCATTTTCCACTGATAAAGGTTCTCCATTTTTTTGATAAGCCATCAAGGTTTGAGGATGAATAACAGAAGCAATATCCCAACTTTCATAATACCCATCAGCAGATTTAAAGTAGACATAACGCACCTTTGATTTAGGCTGTACAAGGGCAACTAAATCTTTTAATTGCACACCTCCCCATTGAACGATCGCAGCCCAGCCTTCAACGCATACATGACGAATTACCATTGTAGTCAAGGGTAGTTTTTGAATATCCTCCATCTTCAATTGCATCGGTTTATCAACTTCTCCATTAATCTTCAGCCTAAACAATGCCGGATCAATTTTTGGAGTAAAATTAAAGCTATTAACTAACAATTTTTCTGGTTCAATCTCACTGATAGAAAATTCAGGTACAGGCTTTTGACTAAGTAAAAGTTCTTCAAAAGTTTGATTTAGAGGCTGAAAAATTTGCCCAACATTATTAGATAATAAATTAGTTCCACAACCACCCATCAATAAACTTACACCAGAAAGTCCAGATAATTGTAGAAAATTGCGCCGGGATAAAATGCGTTTAGGAATAATCAAATTCATAAATTTTTATGTAAACATTGACTGAATTAAACGGATACCTCCCACCTTGCGGCCAAGCAGGAAGTGAGCGACGGTAAACAAAACGACGATAGGAACAGTGATAAAATGGACAGTTCGTAGAGTCTGCCAGTTACCAAATAGCCCTGATAACCAATGTAATTGAGCAGGTTTATACATAGCCAAACCGCTAAAAATCGCCAGCAGTAAAACCGGAATAATTCCAGTGTAAACTAATCTGTGCCATGCGTAATTTTTGCGTTTGGTATTTTGGCTCAATTGCAATGCTTTGATGTCAAGACTAGCCACAAATCGACGTTGCCAACGACGACTGATGAAAATATAAAGTCCATACCAGAGTAAGTTGAGAGAAAAGAACCACATAGCGGCAAAATGCCAATTTCTGCCACCTGCTAACCAACCTCCTAATAATAAAAAGGGTGGAAAATGCCAACCACCACGTCCACCAAATACAGGATTAGCATTGTAGATTTGGAGTCCGCTAGTGATCATGATAAACAGACTAATAATATTAATCCAATGAAAGGTTTTTGCTAAAAAAGTCTGTTTTGGTGTCGGTGGTATTTTGTCTTTAGATGAAGTCATGAATGTTGAAATTGAAATACTTGATCCAGAATTTTTGTAGAGACATTGCAAGCAACATCTCTACCTTGATCACCAAATATCTAACCAATCCCACCAAAGTTGATTATTTCACTTCGCTGGGGTCAAATCTAGATATTCTACCTTTTTTAACAGCAACTACCACATCGTAAGTTGCACAATAAGAAAATGTGATATTATTAGCTTTATTATAAAGGTTTACGACCATGCCAGCGCCACCAGGTTGAACAGCAAGTGGTTCAAGATCGCCAAAAAAGAACCGACGTAATTGATCACCACCGCCAAATAGACCTTTATTTTTCATCACCAAGTCAATTTTCTTTTCAGTGGTCAAACCTGTTACATCTTTCATTTCTGCGGCTGAGGCTTGCGCTAATAAAGGATTAACGGCTTTTAGTGGAACATCCCACACAGTCAACATACCAGCTAGAGCAACACCTGTGAGTAAAGAAGAAGCGAGTTTCATTTGTTTGTCGTGAAATTTAAGTTTTTCAATAAACACAGCATCCCATCTACTACTGAACCTCAAATGAAACCAGTCTATGAATTGTCTTAATTTATGCCTTGGAAAAATTAATTTTCAACTCAGCAAATTCTCATAAATTGTCGATCCGATGGAGTATGATATCATATTCTGGCACACACCACAGTATATTAACCCAAATTGCTAGTTAGGTAAAACGTCTGATAGCGTGGCGTAGCCATATCAGGATGTCCAGGATTTAAGGATTTACAGGATTAAAATACAGTTCAGGTAAAAACTTGTTTTTCTCTTTTCTCTGTGTCCTCTGTGCCTCTGTGGTTAGTTAAAAAAAACTTTATTGATATAGTGATTTTATTGTGATTAAACTTCAAAAAAAACATCATTTAATCCCTAAAATTCCGGGTCAAATTTATCTCTGGTTAGCAATTTTAATTTTTGGTGCTTCTAGTGCAGTCACCCGGAAACTGACAGAAATCGGTGATCAACACTTCCTGGATGGACGGAATCCAATTTCACTATGTAATGTTTTATTTGTTGGCAACCTCTGTGCTTTATTAGTGTTATTACCTATTCAGGGAAAACAGTGGAATCAAGCAGCTTTAAAACAATTTTCCCGAAAAGATTGGTTCACATTGACAACGGTAGCTATTCTATCTGGAGCATTAGTTCCTGGCTTAATTTTTCATGCGTTATCAATAACAGAAGTTAACAATATTATTTTGGTGGGACGTTTGGGTCCACCGTTAACAATGGGTTTATCGGTTTGGCTACTGGGAGAACGGGTAACTCGCTGGGAAGTTATGGGAGCTTTTGTTGCTTTTGTTGGCGTTGCTCTAACTATTCTCCTTCAGTCACCGGGGGCGATGATGAATATGGGCGGTTTAGCTGTGGGACTGGGGGAACTTTTGTCAGCGATCGCTGCGATCGCCTCCGCAGTCTCAACCATTATTATTAAAAAATCACTTTCCCATATTCCTCTAGGAATCTTTAGTATTTATCGCACTGCGCTAGGAACTATCATATTTTTCATCACTGCTTTAATTCTCTACGGCAGCGACCATTTTATGGATGTATTCTCCCCTTTTCTCTGGCAGTGGATGCTTGTTTATGGTGCTGTCATTGTTGTACTAGGCCAATCATTTTGGCTCAAAGGCTTGAGAAATTCCACAGTGTCGGCGGCTTCCTTAGTTGGCTCATTTACCCCTATTATCGGCATTCTGGCAGCTTATTTAGTATTGGGTGAAGCTCCTACCCTAGCTCAATATATCGGTGGTAGCTTGATTTTCGCTGGCATATTCCTCAGCCATATTGGTGTTCACAGAATCGGATTTGAGCGCGTTAGTTCTATTCCAGCAGCACAAAATGTAGAAACTGGGATGGGGTTTAAAGGTTTATAGTATCCTAAGTAGTTTTAATCAGTAGGGTGCGTCAGACTCGATAATTCACCAACAATCAACAGAAATTTTGCAACTGACGCACCTGACGACTGAATCTATCATTTTTGGATTGACTTTCCAACAAATGATCCTGCTCATTCACTTAATACGCAAGCAATGTCCTAAAAAGTAGTACAGTTAAGAGTGCATCTAGTAGCGTTAGCATCTTGACTAAATCACCTGTGCGGAAAATTGTTATTGCCGGTAACTGGAAAATGTTCAAAACCCAGGCAGAATCCGAAGACTTTTTACGCGGATTTTTGCCTCATTTAGAAGAAACGCCATCAGCACGAGAAGTCGTATTGTGTCCTCCTTTCACCGATTTAAGCGTGATGTCCAAGTATTTGCATGGTAGCCGCATCCAACTAGGGGCGCAAAACGTCCACTGGGAAGAAAATGGAGCCTATACTGGTGAAATTGCCGCCCCCATGCTGACAGAAATTGGAGTGCGTTACGTTATTGTTGGTCATAGTGAAAGACGGCAATATTTTGGCGAAACAGATGCCACCGTTAATCTACGGCTAAAAGCTGCCCAAAAATATGGACTCACCCCCATTCTCTGTGTTGGTGAAACCAAAGAACAACGGGATGGAAGAAAGACAGAATCAATCATTAGCAACCAACTAGCAAAAGACTTGGTGGATGTTGATCAACATAACTTAGTCATTGCTTATGAGCCAATTTGGGCGATCGGTACCGGTGACACCTGTGAAACCAAAGAAGCAAATCGAGTCATTGGTTTAATTCGCAGTCAGTTGACCAATCCTAATGTATCTATTCAATATGGTGGCTCAGTCAAGCCCAATAATATTGATGAGATCATGGAACAACCAGAAATTGATGGCGCTCTTGTAGGAGGTGCCAGTCTAGAAGCTGATAGTTTTGCCAGGATTGTCAACTATAACTAGAACCCAATTTTCTCTTGCTAAAAGTCTGTTTTTTTGGACTTACGCAAGTGTCATACCAAAAATCCAAAAATCTACTGTAGGGTGCGTCAGATATCAAAAATCCGTTTATTTACCATATTTATGCAGTCTGACGCACCTTAATAATGTGCCAGTTGTGTAAGTCCTGTTTTTATCATCACTATTTAGCCTCGGAATGAACTCCGAGGCGGAGTGTAAAAAATGTTAAATAATTTAACTATTCGAGAACGCTGTTTCCACTGGGGACAACGTACCTATCTCATGGGCATTTTGAATATTACTCCTGATAGTTTTAGTGATGGGGGCGAATTTAACACCACATCATCTGCTTTAAATCAAGCAAAAGCAATGGTAGCAGCCGGAGTTGATATTATTGATATCGGTGGCCAGTCAACTCGTCCCGGAGCGGAACAAATTACTCTGTTAGAGGAACTTGATCGGGTATTACCAGTGATAGAGTTACTCAGACAAGAAATTGACCTACCAATCTCCATAGACACAACGAGATCAGAGGTAGCTAAAGCATCCATAGCTGCCGGGGCAGATATGATCAATGACATATCTGGGGGTACTTATGATTTAGAAATGTTACCCACGGTTGCTAATTTAAATGTGCCAATTATTTTAATGCACATCCGGGGAACACCCCAAACAATGCAGCAACAAACTGATTATCAAGACTTAATAGGAGAAATTTATAGTTTTTTATTAACACAAATTGCGATCGCTACTGCTGCGGGAATCGACCAAAATAAAATCATTATTGACCCTGGTATTGGCTTTGCTAAAAATCATCAGCAAAACTTAGAGATTTTTCGTAATTTACACTTATTCAAAACCCTCAATTGTCCAATTTTAGTAGGAGCATCCCGAAAAAGTTTCATTGGCCGGATTTTAAACCAACCAGACCCGAAAGCCAGAGTTTGGGGAACAGCAGCAGCCTGTTGTGCAGCCATTTTTAATGGTGCTGATATCCTCCGAGTTCATGATATCTCAGAAATGCGAGAAGTTTCGTTAGTTGCTGATGCTATCTATCGACAATAAGTAGGGTTTGATGAAATATATCATAGCCCCCTCCTCGCTTGCGGGGAGGGGGTTGGGGGTGGGGTTCTTGTTGTTCACGATTAATTTGAACCATTTTCGGAACTTTTATTTTGACCTTCATGAGATACAGACTCAGCAATCAACTCCTGAAACATATCTGTGGAATTAGCTGGGTCTACAAACACGATTTTAGCGTTATTACTTTCACCTAATTTTTGGCTGGCCTGTACATAATCTTGAGCTACCATATAGCGTAAAAGGTCTTTACTTTCAGGATGAGAACGCAGGACTTCAGAAATAATTTCCATTGATCTCTTAGTTCCTTCCGCTTTTTTAACCGCCGCTTCCTGCTCACCTTCAGCCTCAAAAATCACCGCCCGTTTTTTGATTTCTGCGGCTCTCTCTTCTTCCATTGACTTCCTGACGCTCTCAGGAGGGGTAATTCTTTGGATATCTAACCGTAGAATTTCCACTCCCCATTCATTTGTAATTTGATTTAACTGAGCTAAAATGGCGTTGTCCATCTCAGACCGGGAAAGATTGGTTTGCTCCACGGTGTTTTGAGCTATGACTTCCCTCAGCGTGGTAGTTGCGAGTTGAGACATTGCACCTTGTAGATCATCTATGGCATAAAAGCTTTTTTCCATGTCTATGATCTTCCAGAAAGCGATCGCATCCACTTCTAAGTAAATATTATCTTTAGTGATCACATTTTGAGGCTTGATATCCAAAAATTGTTCTCTGGTTGTATCCTCCATCACAATTTGATCGACGAAGGGAACGATAAAGTTTAGTCCTGGTGTAAGTTTGCGATGGAAGCGTCCTAAACGTTCAACCAAGGCTTCGTTACCTTGATTAATCATTTTTGCTGATCCTAGTGCGTAACCGATAAGGGCTAAAACTATAGCAATGATTGGTTCCATATATACTCCTATTCAGCAGTTGCGAGAATTTACTCTAAAAGATGTGATATCAGCTTATGGTAACTTTTAGGTGGTTAATTTAATCATAAGTGGCTGCAAGTGTTATTATTGTACAAGTGAAAACATTATAATGCCCAGGCATCGCCATTAAAGCACCTTGAGCGAACTCTGGCAAGGAGCTAACTACTATCAGATTAAGTTTTTATATATTTAGATTGACGTTCACTTTATTTTATTGGGTGAAAAATTTTGTATATACTAAAAACGGTTGGGACATGGACTTTTACAAAATTACAA
>NZ_JAYGHC010000014.1:64935-79652 GCF_034932285.1 Cronbergia sp. UHCC 0137 | reverse complement strand
ACCAATGAGCAGTGCTAAACCCCTACCCACAGAATCAAATAATTAAGCCGTGTTTAGTATAGTTTTCTATACCTACCAATTATCAGGAATAAACTAGGACTTACCCAACTAAAAAACTCTTAGCGGTTGTATAAATAAAATTTAAGGGACAATTCATGAATTGTCCCTACAGGAGTTTTTGGTACTGTTGTTAACGTTCTCCTGTTTTTTCAATCGTTTCAATCACTGCTAAACCTATACTAGATGTGGCAATTAACAGTATTGCTGATATCCAATAGGCGTTCGCAAGCATTTGAAGGGCTTCGTCAATAAAAATATAGGTGGTCATTCCTTCACCTGTTAAACTTTGTGATGCTGCTAGTAATATTTATTTCTTCACACCCTGATTGGTTAATTGCGTTGATTATTTCCTAGCAATAGCATCTTAACAAAACTTAAACACTTTTAGAAGGTGATCATCAAGTTTTTTTGATAAAAGTTTGATGAAACTTAACCAAATTTAGTTGTCTAAAATACAGAAATTTAATATTTCTCAGCTAGACAGGGTAAAAGGGTAGCGATTACTGATTGGGAAAGTGTTGGTAAGTCGTAACCACCTTCTAAGCCAAAGAGGATTTTATGAGTTAAACTTAAACAATATTCGGTAAATATACCAAAATCTTCTGGTTGTAAATTTACTCCAGCTAAAGGATCTGCTGCATTAGCATCATAACCAGCACTAACAATTAATAATTCTGGTTGAAAGTTGGTTAAAAAAGGTAATATTTTGTTTTCCCACAGTGGTTGATATGTGGTAATATCGCTACGGGGTCGAACAGGTAAATTTAAAACGTTGTTGTGATATCCCTGGTCAGAATTTCTCCCAGTACCAGGATATGCGGGGTATTGATGGAGTGAACAATAGGCTATTTGCGGGTTGTTTTCAACGATCGCTTGGGTACCGTTACCATGATGTACATCCCAGTCGATGATGGCAACACGGTTAATATCAGGCTGTTTTAAGGCATATAAACCGGCGATCGCTGCGTTGGAAAACAGACAAAACCCCATCCCTGTATGACTTTCAGCATGGTGTCCCGGTGGACGAGCTAGGACAAAAGCCGGATTTTTGCTAGTTAATACAATGTCTACACCTTCTAACCAAGCGCTGACAGCTAACAAGGCTACATCATAACTGCGGGGAGAAATGGGGGTATCACTATCTAAATAACCGCCTCCAGAAGTAGCGATCGCTCTCACTTTATCAATGTATGCTGGAGTATGGGCTGTTTCTGCCCATGACATCAACTCAGGTTTTATAGTGGGAGTCACCCATTTGATGTTTTCTGAGAAACTTGCACTTTTTAAAGCCTCTACAATCGCAGTTAAGCGTTCTGGTTTTTCTGGATGGTAAACACCAGTTTTGTGTTCTAGAAATTCGTCAGAATAGATAATTTGTACCATATTTCAAAAGAGCGATCGCTGTGGATGAAATATATCATAACCCCCTCTTGTTTAAACCCTGCTAGAGACGTTCCCTAGAACATCTCTAGTACCGCAATGCAGAAGTCAAAGCACAAAAAAAACCAAGTATGTAACGAAAAGTGAAGTTACCTAAAAGTCTCTTCCCTCCTGCCTCCTGCCCCCTGCCCCCTGCCTCCTGCCCCCTGCCTCCTTAGATTAGGGTGATTACAGTAACTTCAGGTGGGCAAAATAATCTTCCAGGACGATAAGTACCTAAACCTCGATTGACGTATAGTTGATTTTCTTCAATGTTGTGAAACCCTTGCGCCCATTCCCAATATCGCACCACTTTGGTACAATCTCCCAGAGAAAGAGAAAGCCAACACCTAAGTTTTTTGGGAAGTTTTTTGAGCAGTCTTTTATAATACAATACCAGGGGACCAAGACCGGGAATAACGATATGTCCTCCGTGTGTGTGACCAGATAGCTGCAAGTCTACCCGCCATTTTTCCAATATTTTGGCTGTATCTGGGTTGTGAGATAAGACTATGCGGGGGACGCTAGGATCTAGTTGTTCCATGATTGGTGCAGGGTTAAATTCTCGTGACCAATAATCTGCAAGTCCTACCAGTGGCAATTCTTTTCCTAGTGGATAGGCAATTTGATTCCAAAGTACCTGGATGCCAATACTTGTCAAAGCATTAGTAACTTCTGCTTGAGAGTGGTTGAAATGGATGTCATGGTTGCCCAATACCGCATAAATACCACTGTCGCTTTGCAGATGTTTGAGTCGCTGCGCTAGTTCATAAATCGGGGTAGGATCATCGGTTACATAGTCACCAGTGAGAAGGATTAAATCTGGTTCAATTTCATTAGTAGCAGCGATCGCACTTTCTAACATTTCTTCTGACAGTCTTAAACCATCATAATGAAAATCAGATAACTGCACTAGCTTTTTACCTTGTAAAGATACAGGTAGGCCTGGGATCTTAACCGTTATTTTATCTACTCTTAAACGTCCTGTAAACAACCAGTGCATAAGTATATAGATTCTCCAGATACTAGCGTTTACAGCTTATCAAAGTTAATGCTTTCTTTCCTAAATGTAAAGGAATTATAGATATTTTAAATTACTTTTTTAATGATTTCTACTATAAATTATTGACTCAACAGAAATATAGATAGGACTTACGCACTGTACAAAATGTATATATATGTATAAACGTAGGGTGCGTCAGACAGTATAATTTAGGCTAAAATCACTAACTTTCAGATTCTGACGCACCTGACTTCATCTATACTAAAAACGGTTGAGACATGGACTTTTACAAAATGACGAAAAACCCAGATTTGTAGGGGTTTAGCATTGCTAAACCCTTACCCACAGAATCAAATGATTAAGCCGTGTTTAGTATAAATCAGTGCGGTGCGTCAGATCCAAAAAATCTGTTGTTTCCTAAATTATCGGGTCTGACGCACCCTACAAGAGATAAAATCTATCATCCCTATGTAATAGATTTTGTCAATGCGTAACTCCTAATAGAATTATAAAAATCAAGATCCAAGAGGGCAGCGATTCTCATTTTGAAAGGATTTTACGCCATTTCAGCGATCGCCGAGTTTGTTAAGAATTGTAAAACCCTATAACCGCAAGGGTTTCAATGTCATGAAACCTTAAAATGAGAATTGCTGAGTAATTTTTCAACATTATCAATCATGATCAATATGGTGGGTTAACTTTTCAGCTAATATCTTCACATTAGGCTCATCTAAGATGCTGATATGGTTGCCAGGAATGTTGTGAATTACTAACTCCCCATCAACTAATTTCTGCCATGCGAGTTCTGGTGGATCAAAACTATAGGTAACACTAGAAGTAGAAGAAGAATTAATTGCCTTAAATAAAACCACCTTACCTGAGTAGGATTTAAGAGTATAGGCATTGCGAAGTAACTGTATTGGATAATCAGTGTATGTGTGGGGAAAATATTGAGATTGGATAGGTTCGGTGACGTTCGTTTTGGGGAAATATCGAGCTAAGAGACGATTAAATTTGGTTTTTATTTGAAATTGAAGCCTGAGCCAAAATTCCCAAAATCCCAGATTCCATAGTAATTTTAACCTTTGGGAGAGGGGCAAAAGTTTAACATTACTACGCTTTAGAAAAGTATCAAATAACGCTAGTAGGGCTACTTCTTGACCTTGAGCGACAAGTTGTTGAGCCATTTCATAAGCAATCAGACCACCGACGGAAAGACCCATTAAAAAGTAAGGGCCTTCTGGTTGAAGCGATCGCATTTCTTCGATATAGTGAGCCGCTAAATCTTCCATTTTAGGCAAGGAAAGCGCCTTATCCTTTGGCTCTGATATACCATAATGGAGGGCATAAACAGGTTGTTCTTCTCCCAAATTGCGGATCAGATTTTGGAAATAAATATGGTGAATACCAAATAAAATAGGACGAGAACCTTTTGGTTGAAGTGGCACAAGAGAGTACCAAGGTGATTTCCATTCTTGGGAATTGATCATATCAGCCAGTTGTTCAATCGTTGGTGAATGAAAGATAGCAGCTAAGGGTATGTTGATTTTGAAAGTTTTTTCAATTTGGGCAAATAGCTTGACAGCCAACAGAGAATGTCCCCCCAGGGCAAAGAAATTATCCTTTACACCAATGGGTTTAATCCCTAAAATTGCTTCCCAAGCTTTTGTAAGTTGCTGTTCTAATTCATTACGAGGAGCAATAAAAGTCTCTTCCGGTTCTCTCCGAATTTGCTCAGGAATAGGGAGAGCGCGACGATCAATTTTGCCGTTAGGTGTTAAGGGAAACTTTTCTAATATGACAAAAGCCGACGGGATCATGTATTCGGGTAACTTTTGTTTCAGGAATTGGCGTAATTCGCTTTGAGTTAATGTTGCTTGGGGTTGGGTAACAATATAAGCAATTAGACGTTTATCTCCTGGGATATCTTCACGGGCTATAACTATTACATTTAAGATATGAGGATGTTCACTCAGAACTACTTCAATTTCTCCTAACTCAATGCGAAATCCCCGAATTTTTACTTGATTATCAACTCGTCCAATAAATTCAATATTACCATCAGCTAAGTAACGGACTATATCACCAGTTTTGTAGATTTTTCCGCTTCCAAAGGGATTAGGAATAAACTTTTCAGTAGTTAATTCTGGTTGGTTTAAATAACCTCTTGCTAAACCATCCCCTCCAGTATATAGCTCTCCAAATACACCAACAGGAACAGGTTGTAAATAGGAATCAAGAATATAAACTTGGGTGTTAGTAATTGATCCGCCGATAGAAATAGAGCTACCTTGTTGTGGTAATTGTGGAATCAAGTAGCAACAGGTAAAAGTAGTATTCTCCGTTGGACCATAACCATTAATTAAATGACAATTGTTTATTTTTTGGCGAAACTTCTGGACGTGAGATATAGATAAAACATCACCACCTACCAAAAGTTGATGTAAAGGCTTTAAATCTTCCAATCGCTCATCTACCATCAAGTAAAATAGTCCAGTCGTCAACCACAAAGTTGTAATTTGATAGCGTTGAATAGCTTGCCCTAGTTCTACTAATGAAGGTATATGTGCTGGAAAAATTATTAATTTACCACCGTTGAGCAAGCTACCCCAAATCTCAAAAGTCGAAGCATCAAAGGAAATGGGAGCTAATTGTAAAAAGGTTTGTTTTTGCGTTAAATTAGCATAATTAATGTTTTTTACTAAGCGTACCACTCCCCGATGAATGGTACAAACCCCTTTAGATTGACCTGTAGAACCGGAAGTATAGGTAATATAAGCAAGATTATCGGCTATAGCATTACAAGTCAGATTATCCTGGCTTTGATTACTAATTTTTTCCCAATCTGTATCGAGACAAATAATATGGGTTTTACTTGCTGGTAATTTATTAACTAATGACTGTTGAGTTAGCAAGATTGGTGCTTGGGTATCTGCTAACATGAAAGCAAGACGTTCTTGAGGATAGTTAGAATCAAGAGGAACATAAGCACCTCCAGCTTTTAATATTCCTAATAGCCCAATGATCATTTCTAAGGAACGTCCTACATAAATCCCGACTAATACCTCTGGTTTTACTCCCAATTTTTGCAAATAGTGAGCGAGTTGATTAGCACGATGATTAAGTTCTTGATAAGTTAATTCTTGATCTTCAAAAGCTACTGCTATATTTTCCGGCATTATTTCTGCCTGTTCTTCAAATAATTGATGAATAGATTTATGATCGGGATACTTAACTACCGTATTATTCCATTCCACTAATAGTTGATTTTTTTCTCTTTCTGTCAGAATCCGTAATTTGCTGACTTCTAGATTAGGATTAGCCACAATTGCCCCTAACAAAACCTGAAAATGCCTACTCATTCTTTGAATAGTTGCATCATCAAATAAATCTGTACTATATTCCCATTTTCCGCTTAATCCATCAGGTGTTTCTGTTAAAGATAGGGTTAAATCAAATTTAGATGTTTGCCTTTCTAGTTTAATTGATTCGATTTTTATATCTGTTAAATTTATTGTTTGTTGTAATGTATTTTGCAAGACAAACATTACCTGAAAAATAGGAGATTGACTCAAATTTCTTTCTGGTTGTAGCTCCTCTACTAACTTCTCAAATGGTAACTCCTGATGACTATAAGCATCCAAGCAGATTTGTTTTACTCTTGTTAATATCTCTTGGAAACTGGAATTACCTAAAACATTAATTCTCAGTGCCAAAGTATTTACAAAAAATCCTATTAACTGCTCAATTTCTTGGCGGTTACGATTAGCAATAGGTGAACCAATTACAATATCTTCTTGATGACTGTAGCGATAAAGTAATACTGCGAAGGCAGAAAGTAAGGTCATAAATAAAGTCACGTTTGACTTGTTACTTAACCCATTTAGGTTTTGGCTTAATTCTGCTGATAATTGAAATTTATGGCTTTTTCCTTGGTAGGTTTGGATATTTGGACGAGGTTTATCTGTGGGCAATTCTAATATAGGAGGAATATTGGCTAACTGTGTTTTCCAATAGTGCAATTGTCGTGCTAATACTTCACCCTGTAACCAGTTTCGCTGCCAGTGGGCGAAGTCTGCATATTGAATAGGTAACGGAAATAATGATGGAGATTTACCCTGATTAAAATCTTGATAAAGAGTTGATAATTCACTTTGAAATACTCTCATTGACCAGCCATCAGTGATGATATGGTGAAAGGTCAGTAGTAAGATATGGCTGTTTTCTTTTAGTTGTAATATTTTAACTCTAAACAAAGGACTAACTGTTAAATCAAATGCCTTATTTGTTTCGGTTTGAGCTAATTCTTCTACTTGTTTTTGTATTTCAAATCCGACTAATTCTGTTAAATCAATTACTGATAAAGTAATTTGTAAGGATGGATTAATAATCTGTACTGGTGAACCATCAATACTAATAAAACTTGTTCGCAGAGTTTCGTGCCTTTCGACTATGGTTTGTAGAGCTTTTTCAAGAGCATTTTTATTTAGCTGTCCTTCTAACCGTAAGACCAATGATATGTTATATGTGGCTTTTTCTGGTTCTAATTGGTTGAGAAACCACATCCGAATTTGGGCAGAGGATAGGGGTAATTTTTCAGTCCGTTTTATTGGTTTTAGGAGGGGAAACACAGCAGATAATTGACTGTTATCGGCTTGAATAAGTTGACTGAACTGGGCTATGGTTGGGGCTTCAAACAAATATTTTAAGGGAGTTTCGATCGCAAAGGCTTTTTGTATACGGGAATTGACTTGAGTTGCTAATAGAGAATGTCCTCCTAATTCAAAAAAATTATCTTTGATCCCAATGGGCTGAATCTTTAAAATTTCTTCCCAAATTATTGCGAGTTTCTGTTCTAATTCATTGCGGGGGGCAACAAAAGTTTCTTCTAGTTCTTGCAGGTTTTGTTGAGGTGCTGGGAGAGCGCGACGATCAATTTTGCCGTTAGGTGTTAAGGGCAATTTTTCTAAAATTACAAAAGCCGACGGGATCATGTATTCGGGTAATTTCTGTTTCAGGAATTGGCGTAATTCACTTTGGGTTAATGTCGCTTGAAGTTGGGGAACAATATAAGCAATGAGGCGTTTATCTCCAGGGATATCTTCACGGGCGATCGCCACTGTGTTTAAAATATCAGAATGTTGATTAAGAACAGCCTCAATTTCTCCCAATTCAATCCGAACCCCCCGAATTTTTACTTGTTGGTCAATTCTTCCTAAAATCTCCAAAGTCCCGTCTAAGCCATATCTACCGCGATCGCCTGTGTAGTAGAGTAAATCTGTATCATCATCACGGAAGGGATTTTTGACAAATTTAGATAATTGTTCTGGATCAGCATTTATATAACCTTTGGTACGGTAAGGAGTCCTAAGCACAATTTCTCCCACTTCTCCAATCCCGGACAATTGACTATTAGGTGTAAAAACTAATGCTTGCGTTTCTGGTAATGGTGAACCAACAGGTTGCACTCCAGGTAAAGGGTTTACTGGCACAGAGTAGTAACATTTTGCCAATGTAGTTTCCGTCGGTCCATAGAGATTAACTATTTGCCCACTTTCAGGAAATACGGTACGCCATTGTTTAATTAATTTATCTGTCAGAGGTTCTCCCGCAGAAAAGAGTAATCGTAAACTTCGTAAAGATATGCCTTTTGGTACATCCATTAACCATGACAGGATTAAAGTAGGTACGGTATGTATTAAGGAAATTTGCTGACTTTCCAACCAAGGCAAAACTCCCATAGCTGAGAGATTATCGTCATCTGCATCAGGTAAGCACAAGGTAGCACCACTAATCAGGGGTAAAAAAATATCTCTGATCACAACATCAAAAGATAATCCTGTTAATTGGGCTACACGATCTTGGGGTGTAATTGCAAATGTTGATCTTTGCCAGTGGAGGAAGTGAGATAATCCTTTATGACACCCTAAAATACCCTTGGGAATGCCAGTTGTACCAGAGGTGAAGAAGATATACGCAGAATCATCAGGTGATAGGGTAACTCTGACTGGGGTGTTTGCTGAAGAATTTAAGGATGCTTTTCCTGTATCTGGGTTAATACTAATAGTCAAAAGAGAATCTGCAAAGCTATGTTTTGTTTCTTCACTAATGAATAACACAGTCTTAACAACCGCCGTGGACAGCATCAATTCTTGTCTGATTAACGGTAAATTTAGATCTATATTTAATAACACACCTCCACTCATTAATACACCCAACATACTGGCAATTAGACCAAAGCTGCGAACACCTGATACTGCCACTACATCACCTTTTTCGATCTTGGCAGTTATTAAAATTTGAGCTATTTCTGTAGATGCTTGAGCTAATTCTTGATAAGTCCAAATCTGCTGATTCTGGATAATCGCTGGTTGCTTAGGCGTTTGCGTAGCCCAGTCAGTGAAGATATTAGTAATTGGTTGATATTCTCGCTCAGATATAGTCTGACTAGGATTAGGTAAAAGGGCTTGACTATTTGCTGTAATTAAAGAATAGGACTGGATTGGTTTTTCTGGCTCTGCCACAATTTGGATTAATAACAATTCAAATTGATAGAGCATTTCTCTCATTCTTGCAGGGGCGAATAGGTCTGTTTTATAAACTAATTTTAGTTCAATACCGTGTTTTTTTTCTTGAGTATAGATGGTTAAATCAGAAAGAAAATTTACTTCTGGGATTAATATTGGTTCTACTTTTAACCTAGATAAAACCGGATTGTTTTCCTCTAATCTCGACATATTAAAGCGGACTTGAAACAGTGGGTCACGACTCAAATCCCGATTAACTTGTAGTTCTTCTACCAATTTCTCAAAGGGTAAATCTTGATGAGTATAAGCCCCTAAAGTTACTTCTCTGACTCGCTTGAGTAATTCCTGAAAACTGGGATTTCCTCCTAAATCAGTGCGAAGAACCAAATTATTAATAAAAGCTCCTATTAAAGGCTCAATTTCTTGGCGATTACGATTGGCAATTGGTATACCAATAATGATATCTTCTTGACCTGAATAGCGATGGAGTAATATCTGAAATGCTGCCAATAAAGTCATAAATAAGGTAACGCCCTCATACTGACTCAGAGCTTTTAGATAGTTGCTTAGGTCTTGGGAAAGTTCTATAGATATAGATGCGCCATGATAAGTCTGAATCTGTGGACGCGGATAGTCTGTTGGTAGTTCTAAAACAGGAAGAATACCGCTCAATTTTTGTTTCCAATAAGATAACTGAGATTCTAAAACATCACCTTTTAACCAATTTCGTTGCCATTGGGCAAAATCGGCATATTGAATGGATAAATTAGGCAGAGAAGGTAAATTTCCGGTGAAAAAGGCTTGATATAAGTGATGAAGTTCATTGATAATAATTTCAGAAGACCAATGATCGCTGGCAATATGATGAACTACAATTAATAAAATATATTCTTTTTCATTTAAGCAAAATAAAATATTTCGGAAAGGAATATCAGCAGATAAATTAAAAGGTCGTTCAATTTCTTGCTTAATCAAATCTTGCAGTGCTTCGGGGCGATAGCTACGCTTGCTGCAAGCACCGCACAAATCAATGATCGGTAATTCTATAGATACTTTTTCATCAATAATTTGATAGAGTTCACCATCTTGTAAATCAAAGGTTGTGCGTAAAACCTCATGGCGGTCAATGATTGCCTGTAAAGCCATATTCAAGGCACTAATATTAACAGGTTGCTCAAATTTTAATATTTTGGAGTTATTGTAAACAGAGCTATTTGGCGTAAGTTGTTGTACAAACCAAAATCTTTTCTGAGCAAAAGAAGCAAGACAAGGTGATCCTGGTTCACGTGGTGGAATAGAATGAGATTTGATTTGAGTTTGTTGACGTAGGCGATCGCTCAATATTTGTCTTTTTTCTGGGGAAAGTTTGGCAATTCTTTGTTCAATACTTTCTAATGTCATTAGTTAATTTCCTCTCATATTTTTTTAAAATCAGTTCTTATTTTTGATTGGCATCGTAAATTGCTTGAGTGCGTGTATAGAACTCACGGTTACTAGAACCATGTTCAGGACAGCCTACACCTGATGCTTTCCAACCCCCAAAGGGAATATTTACTGCCACATCTGTAGTAGCACTATTTAATTTTAAAACCCCGGCTTGAATTTCATTTAAAAATTGTTCTTGTCGTAGTAATGAATGGGAAAATAAAGCAGCAACAAGTCCCTGTGTCACACCATTACAAAGCTGTATTGCCTGTTCCCAACTTTCAGCTTTTTGAACAACTAAAACTGGTGCAAAGGTTTCTGTTTGGACAATTTCATGGTTAGGGCGATCGCAACAAATTACCGTTGGACAAGAATAAGCTCCCTTGGGAATTTTGTTGAATTTTATTTTGTCCAGATAAGCCTCAAAAATCATCTCTACTTCTGTTTTAATTCTGGTTAGCATTGCAGCAACTTGATCACGTTTTTGGAAAGAAATCAATGGTCCAATATGGGTTTCTAAACTCAAGGGATCTCCCCAAACTAATTCAGTCATTGCTTGTTTAAGTTGGGTAATAAATTCATCGTAACAATGGATATCAACAATCACTCTGCGATTGGCAGTGCAACGTTGACCCGCAAAACCAAAAGCACCGTGAATAACCTGTTTAGCGGCATTTTCTAAATCACAATCTGACCAAATGATGGCAGCGTTATTTCCTCCTAATTCAGCTTGTAGGGGAATACGACGACGATCGCAGATATCCTGGGCAAAATAACCAGCCGTGGAAGAACCGGATAAGGTGACAGCATCAACATTTTGATCAGACATCAATGCTTGGGCTGTGAGGCGATCGCCACTGACAAAGTTAACTACACCAGGAGGACAACCTGCTTTTGATAACAGATCCATGATTTTAATGGCGATCGCTGTCCCCGGTAATGCCGGTTTCCAAATCAGTGTATTTCCGTACAATAAGGCTGGAGCAATTTTACCAATGGGGATGGCTAGGGGATTATTCCAAGGGGTAATTATCGCAACTGCACCTATAGGGCAATGTCTGTAAGTTCCCTGAGAAAATTGAGGAACGGTGATCTCTTTTTGGTCAAAAGCAGCAACGGATTTTAATAACTCAATCCCACGGGTAACTTCACCATCTCCATAAATAACGGGTTTACCTATTTCTATGGCCAATTGTTCCACTAAAGATTTTCGCTCTTGTTCTAGCAACTCTGCTAGATTATAAAGAATTTGGCGACGAGTATAAATCGGAGAATTTCGCCATTGTTTAAATGCTTGTTTGGCAGCAGTGGCCGCCTTTTTAACTAACTCTTTTCGACAAATTGGGACTTGCCACAATGTTTGATTTATATCTCGCGGTGAAATATGAATAAATGTTTTTAATGATAATTTCCTGGGAATTGGGATGTAAAGATTGGGGAACTTGATGACCTGATGTACCCTGAACACAACGCCATTGATTATTCCTTTGCCAATGAGTCATTCGGTTATCAACATCGGCATTAATTGTAGTCCAAATATGAATAATGGGAATACCTAAAACACGACAGCGATCGCATAAAGTAGTGGCACGTTCAACAATTTCATTGGCCGCTGGCTCTAAATTAGGAACATCAAGAAAATCATTTTGCAGATCAATTAAAAGTAAAGCGACTTTCATATACTTCACACGGTTCAGATATCATCTAAACTTCTAACAATTTATTAGTTGATTTAACCAGTGTATCAGCAATTCGCTCTCCCATTTCCTTTGTGCCAATTAAATGACAGGAATTTTCTTGAATATCTGCGGTTCGCCATCCCTGTCGCCAGGTTTGGGCGATCGCTCTTTCCATCAAAGTTGCTTCTTGATTTAAACCAAAACTTTGACGTAACATCATGGCTAAAGATAAAATTTGACCAACTGGATTTGCCTGATCTTTTCCCATTAAATCATAAGCTGCACCATGATTTGTTTGATATACAGCCGCACCTTGGGAGGAAAAATTTCCCGAAAAAGAAAATGTCCGTGAACCTAATAAAATTCCACTCACATCTGCTAATACATCACCAAATAAATTAGGGGCAACCACCACATCAAGTTCCTGGGCGTGTTGAATCAGATGATAAGCAGCATGGTCTATATTAATCAGAGAATAATCAATACCCAACTCTGAAACAATGTTGAGAGTACAGTCCCACCAAAGTTTACTAATAGCAGGAAGTCCACCATCTTTAATCACAACCGTTAAATGTTTACGGTGGTTTAACGCAATTTTAGCTGCTACCAATAAAATTCGATGTACTTCTTTTTCTGAATAAGAAAACTGATACTCCACCTGAATATCATTAGAAGTCGAAATAATATTGCTTTTACCAAAATACAAACCTGATATATTTTCCCTAATCAGAAGAATATCTATATCTGTTAAATATTCTGGCTTCATCCGATTTATTGCCAGTTCTTTAGAGTTTTTAACTGGAATCAACTTACAAAATAAGTCGAATTGTCGGCGTAAATCATAAACAAAACGTCCACCCCCTGCACCAGCCAATATCGCCCCACCATCAGAAAAAATATCCTGACAAAATTGAATTAAATCAGTAGAAATAGGGTCTTGGTAGCGACGATTTTCGTTTAAACCAATTAAACCGCTATTTCTAATTTCAAACGAATAATTAGTGACAGATTCTAATGCTCGTAAAATATGTAATGATGCAGCAATAATCTCTGCTCCAATTCCTTCCCCTTCTAAAATGCCTATCACAAAAGATTTAGATAGATTCTTTTTTGGTGATTCAAAGATAAAATCACTCCAATTCATTGTGATGGTGTTATCTGGATTCATTGACATAGACTGCTGATAGGTTTTATGAATATTTGTAACTCAAACTAATGTTTGCGAAGACCAAGCCGATGATTAAGTTGTGTAAAAAAAACAACGGCAAAACAAGTATTTTTTTGATCTAAGGTTAGGCAAAAATAATAGTATCATCTATTGGATTAGATATAACCTAACAGTAGATTTATGACTCAAACAAATTCACCCCAACACCTTCTTGATCATGACATCACCGAATCAGCTAAACTTTTGCATGAAGGGCATATGCACCGACTCGGCATTGCCAACACTATGCAATTAGCCCATTCCTACAACAAACTCAAATTTCAGAAACAGGATGCCTATCGTATTGATCAATATCAACATCATCTCGACGCATTACTGGCAGAAAATGGAGCTATCACCACACCTACAATTCATCTAAATGACGGTTGGCATATTGATACCTCTATGTCCCTACCATTTCTGGACGAGGTACTCGAAGATAGTGAAAAAATTATCAGTGAACGAGCAGGTAAAGGAAAGCCAGCTATTGGGACTTACAGAAGTTATTTTCAAGATATGTGGACACCAGAAGATTTGGTGCGCTATCCATCATTTTTGAATTTCGTCACTTCTTCAACAATACTTTCTACAGTAAGTCACTACATCAAGAGCATTCCTGTCCTTTCTAGCACCCTCCCTTCTGGTATTCGTTTTGTCGAATCTAGTGCTGAATATGATGATCAGCCAGAGAAATTCAAAGACAGTCAGCTTTTCCATGTAGACTACTATTCTCTGCCCAATGTATATGTGTTGGTATTACTGCGCGATACAACTATAGAAAATGGTCCCTGGTCTTTTCTGCCAAAGTCGGTTACTGTCAAAGCTGTGGAGGCATTGAATAATTGGCAATACGGTGTTCCCTATAGATTTAGTGATGAGCAGGTTTATTCTGTGGTGGATAAAAGTAACTTAATCGAGTTGTGCTATCCCCGTGGTACTGTTCTTTTTATTGAGTCTTCAGGCTGTATGCACTACGGTAGCCGAAATGCTGTCAAACCCCGCTATAAATTAATGATTGGCTACAGTGGACTATGCCGCACCGATTTTAGTGAAGGATTTATGCGGCAAAAAGTATATCCTGTCCGTCCAGAAGATTCCAAACTGCGGAAGATGCTTCTCGATAAGAATTTTATAGGTTGATTATCCTCAAAATCCAAGTATTCAGGACAGAGAACTTCCAACTTGTCTGTATGTAGGGTAGGGAGCAGGGGGGGACGATTATTCCATGGTGATGAATGATTATTCCATGACGATGAATGATTATTCCATGGTGATGAACGATTATTCCATGGTGATGAACGATTATTCCATGGCGATAAATGATTATTCCATGGTGATGAACGATTATTCCATGGTGATGAATGATTATTCCATGGTGATGAACGATTATTCCATGG
>NZ_JAYGHC010000014.1:60831-64910 GCF_034932285.1 Cronbergia sp. UHCC 0137 | reverse complement strand
TGATAAATGATTATTCCATGGTGATGAACGATTATTCCATGACGATGAACGATTCTCCCCCCGTCTTCTACCTCCTGTTCCCTGTTTCCCTGTTCCCTGTTCCCTTGTGGGACAACGATATTACCTTGTTCTGACACCAATAAGCATTGCTAAACCCCTACCCCACGGTTAGTTTATCGGTAAAAATATAATTAGCCGCAACCTGAAACAACCTATTTTGGTGAAAGTAGATCATGGTTCTATTATTGAAGATCGGAGTCTTGTTCTAGTTCTGCTAGTATGGACTCCAATTCTACATCAGTAACCATCTCGGCTTGATGTTGAACTATCTTAGTTGACATAATTGCTACTGTTGAAGATTCAAGCAAAATACTAGGGGAAAGGTTAATTCCTAGCGTGTTCAACACTCTTGCTACTATTTGCATTGCCTGAATTGAATTACCACCCAGTTCTATAAAATTATCATTGATCCCAATTTGTTCTACTGGTAAAACTGATTTCCAAATTGTCAATATTTCCGCCTCTAAGGAAGTAGTGGGAGCAACAAATGGATGATCTAATTCACGACGATGCCAATTAATGGGAGGTAACTTACTGCGGTCTATTTTTCCATTTAGGTTTGCGGGTAGATGATCTAGGAAAATAAATTTGAAGGGAATCATGTAACTGGGCAATTTTTCTGCTAAAAAAGCACGAATCATTTTGATTTCAGGTGTTGCTGTTTTACGAGGAACGATGTAGGCAGCCAGATGTTGTTCACCTGTGGAATCTGGAACGGCAACTACAACCGCTTGAGTAATACCATCTATTAATAATAATTCATCTTCTACTTCTGTAGGTTCTACCCGATAACCGCGAATTTTGACCATGAAATCTTTGCGTCCTAGCCATTCTAGACAGCCATCAGGCTGCATTTTTCCTAAGTCTCCAGTTAAATAAATGCGTTCATCACTGCCATCTGGACTGGGTAAAAACTTTTGCCTAGTTAATTCTGGATTGCGCCAATAACCTAAAGCTAAATAAAGACTTTTAATGGCAATTTCCCCAACTTCGTTGAAACCAACTTTTTCTCCTTGAGGATCAATTAAGAATACTTCTTTGTCTTCTAATGGATAACCTACAGGTACAGTATTACTTTTTATTTCAGTGTTGTGATTAATAATAAATTGTGTTGCAGATGATATCTCTGTAGCAGATAACTGTTGTACTAAAAAACAATTGTTTGAGAGATATTTTCTGGCTTTTTTAACGTCTCGCTGATAGAATTTTCCTCCTGGTCTGATGTAACGAATATTGGGAAAAATATCTGCTTCCGTCAAAGTTTCCAGCCATTCTTGAAAAAGCATAACTGGAAGACTTAAAACTGTAATATTTTCTGCAATAATCCATTTACTTAACCAATTTAATCCTCCTTCTAGTATATTACCAAGACACAATTTACTACCATTTAGCAAGGTGGGAAAAATCACTGCTGTTGATGCACTAAAGGCACTGGAGGTCAGTTGAGCAATGCAATCATTAGCATTAACTTTGTAATTATTTACCTCCAAATAGACACGATGGAGCATCATTTGATGATCACGCATTACGCCTTTGGGTTGGCCGGTAGAGCCAGAAGTATAATAAATACTAAAGAGGGTTGTAGGAGAGATATCTAAACCTAAATTATCTGTACAAGAATTACTATCTATTTGATTAATATTAATAATCATCACCGATTCGTCGGCTAACTGTTGGGCTAAAGATAAATTCTGGTGATCAGTGATAATCAAACTTGATTCAATATGGCTGAAAATTTGATTTAATCTTGTCAATGGAGCTTCTGGATTCAGAGGAACATAGGCTTTTCCTGTTTTTAAAATTCCCAACATCCCAACAATTACAAATACATCGTGGTCGCAAAGTAGTAGAATTGGTTCTTTTTTTTTCGCCGTGCTGCTTTAAAATAGCATGGGCTAATTGATTCGCTAAATGATTTAATTCTTTATAAGTAAGGGTATGATTTTGAGATTTTACGGCTTGGCGATCGCTAAAATGGTCAGCAATTATTTCAAATCTAGCAGGAATAGAGCCTTGAATGGTACTTTTTGTAAATTCAATTGATGTCTTCATATTTTTAAATTAATCGTTTATTTGCCCCAAATTTACCTGTGTAGCAATATTAAAAATTAGGCGATCGCCATCGGCACTGAACAGATTAAAAACTTCCCTGGCTGCCTTTTCAAAATTATCATACAAAGGATGTTCTTGAGCGGGACAGGAAGAAATAGATGATAACCTCCCCATAAAATCATCCCAATTTTCTGTTTTTCCATCCTCAAAATTCATTGTCAAATAGTTTTCATTACCATAATAAAAACTTAGTGGTAGATTGTTTAAACGATATTTATCGCCTTGGGTATCCCAGCCATTTTCTTCTGTGCGGATAACATTTAAAGCATTAATTAGATCCTCATTGGTACAACGGATATCCATAATTACTAACCAACCATCTGGTTTGATTATCCTCTGCAATTCTTTTTTGGTAGCTTCAGATGGAAACCAATGGATTGCCCTAGCTATGGTGATTAAATCAACGGACTTATCCGCCAAACCAGTGGCATCAGATAACCCATCAATGCTGAAAAATGAAGAGTATTGTCCTAGATTTTTTTCCGCTACTTCTCTCATCATCCGATTAGGTTCAATAGCAAAAATTCGTCTGACTTTGTTGATAAAATGCTCAGTCAGCATACCTGTACCAGAGCCAATATCTGCTACTACAATATCCCTTGAACATTGAGTAATGGCAAAAATCCAGGCGATCGCCTCTGGTGCATAATTCCATCGGTATCTGGTATATTGCTTTACTTTTGAAGAAAATCTCAGTGAGTGCATAAAATTAAGTAAGTGACTATGGATGGCTTTTACCTATTGATATTTTTAGATAGTTGATCATTAATCATCTCTGCTTGAATACTTGTTATGGGGTATGAAGGTAATTTAGGTAAAATACATATTACTAGATAATGTACGAAGAAGTTACAGCAAATTGTGAACAAAAGGAATTAAACGCAGATTAACGCAAATTAACGCAGATAAAGGATCAGTTTAATCGAAAACAGCCGCAGAGTGTCTGGCTGGATAAATTCTAGGTTCTTAGCTGTGGAGGTTGTTAAAATAGGGAGTAAACTAAAAACTCAAATTAATTGATTAAACAGATCCAAATCTAGAAGCCAGAATTAAATTTTGAAGTAACTATGGTTTTGTCCCAAACTACTCATTCTGTACCCGTTCCGATTTTAGCCAGTGGCGATCGCCTCACTCGGGCTGAGTTTGAACGTCGCTACGAAGCAACCCCAGAAAAATTTAAAGCCGAACTCATTGAAGGAATCGTTTACGTGGCATCCCCTGTTAGAGCTTTTCATGGTACACCTCATGCTGCATTAATCACCTGGTTAGGGGTCTACTGGACAGCAACTCCTGGTGTGAGTGTTGCTGACAACACAACTACACGATTGGATTTAGACAATGAACCCCAACCGGATGCACTGCTACGGATTGAAACTGGTGGTACTTCTACTCTAAGTGAAGATGGTTACATTGAGGGAACACCCGAACTGATTGCTGAAATTGCCACTAGCAGCGCGGCTATTGACTTGGGTAGTAAAAAAAATGCCTATCGTCGTAACGGAGTACAGGAATATCTAGTGTGGCAAACCTTTGAAAATCGTTTGAGTTGGTTTCGGTTGCAATCTGAGGAATTTGTTCTCATTGAGCCAGATGAATCAGGAATAATTCGTAGTAGCACTTTTCCAGGTCTGTGGTTAGGGGTGACGGCTCTGTTAGAAGGTAGAATGATCGATGTGTTGAATACTCTGCAAATCGGTTTGACCTCACCTGAGCATCAAGTTTTTGTCCAGAAACTTGTCAAGCGGTAATTTATCCCTCGTTTGAATGGGATGATTTTTGTTTCACGCAGAGGCGCAGAGGCGCAGAGAGTCTAGGTTTACCTTTGGCTTATAATCTCAATTCATCCCGCATTTATGCAATGCCAAACATTGATATTTTTAGATAGGGTTTGCTGAATAAACCAAAAA
>NZ_JAYGHC010000014.1:7499-60661 GCF_034932285.1 Cronbergia sp. UHCC 0137 | reverse complement strand
CCCTAGATAATTGATGATTAATCATCTTTGCTTGAATACTTGTTATGGGGTATGACGGCAATTTAGGTAAAATACATATTACTAGATAATGTACGAGGAAATTAGTGAAAGTTTTAGTTGTCGGTAATGGAGGACGGGAACACGCTCTGGCGTGGAAATTGCTACAATCGCATCAAATAGAGCAAGTTGTTTGTGTACCAGGGAATGGGGGAACAGCAACTATGGAACGTTGCCAAAACTTGCCTCTGCTGGTAGATGACTTTGCAGGTATCAGTGAGTATGCTTTGAAAAATGGGATTTCTTTGGTGGTTGTGGGTCCAGAAGTGCCATTAGCTAAAGGAATTACCGATTATCTGCAAAAACAAGGTTTGATGGTATTTGGCCCGGGTAAAATGGGAGCGCAAATTGAAGCTAGTAAGGCATGGGCTAAGGCTTTGATGGAAGAAGCAGGTATTCCCACGGCTAAGGCGGCGGTATTTACGGAAGGAAAAGCTGCCAAATCCTATGTAAAAGCCCAGGGAATCCCCATTGTTGTCAAAGCTGACGGGTTGGCCGCCGGTAAGGGTGTCACCGTTGCCCAAAGTTTAGAACAGGCAGAGAGGGCGATAGATGCCATTTTTGGGGGACAGTTTGGCAATGCGGGCAATTTTGTGGTAATTGAAGAATGTTTGCAGGGAGAGGAAGTTTCGGTATTAGCACTAACAGATGGTTTGACAATTCGGCCTTTATTACCTGCTCAAGATCATAAACGCATAGGTGAGGGTGACACAGGAGAAAACACTGGGGGAATGGGAGCCTATGCCCCCGCACCGATCGCTACACCGGAATTGATGGCACGTGTGCAGACAGAAGTTTTAGAAAGAGCGATCGCCATCTTAAAATCTAGAAACATCGACTATCGTGGGGTACTCTATGCTGGATTGATGATTACACCAACAGGAGATTTTAAAGTTTTAGAATTTAACTGTCGCTTCGGTGATCCAGAAACACAGGTAATTTTGCCATTGTTAGAAACTCCTCTAGAAGACCTAATTTTGGCTTGTGTACAGCAGCGTTTGGCAGCAATGCCTCCTATTGCTTGGAAAAAAGGAGCATCGGCCAGTGTAGTAGCTGCTTCCGGTGGTTATCCCGGAGAATATGAAAAAGCTAAGGTAATTAATGGTATTGAACAAGCCCAAGCCGCCGGAACAACTGTTTTTCATGCAGGTACTAAGTTGAACGAACTACAACAAATCGTCACAGACGGAGGTAGAGTATTAAATGTGACGGCAGTGGGAGATGATTTTACTCAAGCGATCGCACAAGCTTACGCGGGCATTCAACAAATAGAATTTAGCGGGATGTACTACCGTAGAGATATCGGTTATCGAGTTCTAAGTTAAAAATTAGCAAGTTTGCTTCCTCCCTACTCCCTAGTCCCCCAATCCCCATTTAAAATGCTGGCTTTTTTCACCACAATCCGAGATGCCTTTACCAACAATGTGTCTAAAACCCTGGCTAATTGGTGGTCAGAATTTACCCTCCAAACCAAACTCCTGGCCGTCGCTACCTTGGTAGTTTCCCTGGTCATGAGTGGTTTAACTTTCTGGGCTATCAACACAATCCAGCAAGATGCACGTCTCAATGACACCCGCTTTGGTCGTGACCTGGGGCTACTCCTGGCTAACAACGTAGCACCACTAATTGCCGAACATAATCTCTCTGATGTAGCTCTATTTTCCCAACGTTTTTATAGCAGCACATCTAGCGTGCGTTATATGCTCTACGCTGATGAAACCGGAAAAATCTTTTTTGGTATTCCCTTTTGGGAACCAGAGGTAGAAAATACCCTCACCATCAAACGAAAAATTCAACTCCCAGAAGATTATCCTAGTGATAGTGATCAGCCTATGGTACGACAACATACAACCCCATCGGGTATTGTCACTGATGTTTTTGTGCCACTAATCGTTGATAAAAAATATTTGGGTGTGTTAGCGATCGGCATCAACCCCAACCAAACCGCAGTCATTTCCACTAATTTTACCCGTGATGTCACCATTGCTGTATTTATCACAATTTGGGTGATGGTGGTTTTAGCGGGGGTAATTAATGCTTTGACCATTACTAAACCGATTAAAGAACTATTAGTAGGAGTCAGACAAATTGCTGCTGGTAACTTTAAACAGCGAATTGATTTACCCTTTGGTGGAGAACTAGGAGAGGTAATTTTTAGCTTTAATGAAATGGCAGAGAGATTAGAGCGTTATGAAGAACAAAACATTGAAGAATTAACCGCCGAAAAAGCTAAATTAGAAACCTTAGTTTCCACCATTGCCGATGGAGCAGTATTAATTGATAATAATATGCAGGTGATTTTAGTCAACCCCACAGCCCGAAGAATATTCGGTTGGGAAGGTATTGACGTAGTTGGTAGCAACCTCTTACATAATTTGCCCCCAACAGTCCAAATGGAAATTACCCGAACTTTATATGAAATGGCAGCAGGTGAATGTGAAACAGCCGAATTTCGCATTACTTTAAATCAACCTACCAAACGGACAATTAGGATTCTTTTGACTACAGTTCTTAACCAACAACGGGAAAGTATTAAAGGTATTGCCATTACCGTTCAAGATATTACCCGTGAAGTAGAATTAAACGAAGCAAAAAGTCAATTTATCAGCAATATTTCCCACGAATTACGAACACCTTTATTTAATATCAAAACTTATATTGAAACCCTACATGATTACGGTGAAGATTTAGGGCTAGAGGAACGGCAAGAGTTTTTACAGACAGTTAATCATGAAACCGATAGACTAACTCGTTTAGTTAATGATGTGTTAGATCTATCAAAACTTGAATCAGGTCGTACTTACAATTTTGATGGAGTAGATTTAGCCCAAGCACTTGAACAAACATTACGAACTTATCAACTAAATGCTAAAGATAAAGGCATTGAACTAATTCAAGAAGTAGCTCCAAACTTGCCTTTAGTAATAGGTCATTATGATTTATTGTTGCAAGTATTCGGTAATTTAATTGGCAATGCTCTCAAGTTTACTCCCGCAGGTGGTAAGGTAGTAATTCGTGCCTATCAACTAGATTCTAAACCTAATTCTCATACTCAATCCCCTCAAGTTAGAATTGAAATTGGTGATACAGGAATTGGCATCGCTGCTGAAGACCAACAAGCCATCTTTGATCGCTTTTTTAGGGTAGAAAACCGAGTTCACACTCTAGAAGGAACTGGTTTAGGTTTATCAATTGTTAGAAACATTATTGACAGGCATCATAGTCAAGTCAGTTTAGTTAGTGAAGTGGGTGTGGGTACTACTTTTTGGTTCGATTTAGATGTACTTCAGGAAGAATTGACCCAGAAAAAAGTTGATGTTATTGAAGAAGTAGAAACGGCAGTTTAACCCATTATTCTTGTTTAGCGATCGCCCAACCGAAAATCATCAATAATTTTTTGGGTTTATTCCAGTCAAATATGTCTCAAGGTAGGGGTAAATAATCAACTCAAAGAAATATCCTCAATAAGCAGGGGGAGATGCCAAGCAATCAATCAAAAATATGCAAATTGAATCGGAAGCGCGATCGCTTGCACCAAGATTACAAGGAATTGCTAAAACTATTCGCCTCACAGGTTGGATTACCTTTTGGGTACAATTGGCTTTTGGGGTGGTTTCTGGCTTGGCTTTGCTATTTGCCTCTACAGGCCGCCGTTTTGCAGAAAAACCTAATACTGGTTTGGGAATTGGTGTATTCTGGGCTGTTTGTGGGATAATAATCTTATTTGTTAGTCTTTATTGGGATTTTCGTTATACCCGTTTTGGTAGAAAATTGGCAAATCCTAATCCCACGTTGCATCCTAGTAAGGCAGATACTATGTGGTCTGTGCGAGTGGGGGCTATCTTGGGTTTAGTGGGAATATTTTTAACCCTATTGGGTGCAGAATCAACCGTGGGTGTGTTTGTGGCAAAATCTTTATCCCAACCTCCAGGAGTAGCGATTACTGAACCCAACAAGATTATTCGTGCCTTGGATGTGTTTGTGATGGTAGCCAACATTAACGGTATTGCGGCTCATTTTGTTGGGACTGTGGCTTCTTTATGGTTGCTGGAACGAGTAAATCCACATTAGACATCTCCAGAAACTAAATATGCGTTATCCGCAACCCTTGTAGAGACGTTCCATGGAACGTCTCTACATAACTCAAGTTGCTAGTTATTAATTTTTCGGATATTTTGTAGTCTGTAGGGTGCGTCAGACGGAATAATTTAGGCTGAAATCACTAATTTTTAGTTTCTGACGCACCTTGTTTAATCTAACTAGCAACTTACGTTAGGAACGCAAATTTAATAACCTGCAATTCTGATTTAACCTGGAATGGTGCGTTACGCTGTCGCTAACACACCCTACTTTTGCACTTTATTTAATTCATATTCCTTACATACATTTTTTTTCACCAAATAGATGTCTATTGATTTTTAAACTAATCCACTGCGAAGGGCAACTACAGCAGCTTGTACCCGATCATCTACTGATAGTTTATTCATTACTCCCCGGACATGGGTTTTTACTGTATTGGGACTCAAGTAGAGTTTTTTGGCAATTTCTGGGTTACTTAAACCCTCAACAATTAGTTTTAATACTTCTAATTCACGACTAGATAAGTTGACGTTATTTTCACTGTTTGTTGGTGGTTTCAGGTTGTCAATTACACTGCGGGCTATTTGCGGATCTAGGTAGGTTGCACCATCAACTGCGGCAGCGATCGCACTCAATAATCTTTCAATACTCGCACCTTTGATACAATAAGCATCTGCACCACTAGATAAAGCTGCAATAATTTCCGTTGATCTTTGATGAGATGTCAGCATCACCACATGGGTTTTTGGCAGTGCGGCTTTAATTTGTTGGGTAGCTGCAATCCCATCTAATCGCGGTAAACCAATATCCATCACCACCAAATCGGGTTTTAATTGTAATGCTCTTTGCACCCCTAAATAACCATCTTCTGCTTGTCCCACAATCTCTAACTGAGGATGAGACATTAAAGATTGTTCTAGTCCCAATTGCATCATCGGATCATCTTCGACGATTAACACACGCAATGGTGGCGCATCAAGAGGTAAATTTAGAGGATAAAAACTAGCTGGGAGCATTTTGTCAATTAACTAGGGCTTGCTGATAGCGTAGCGTACCGTTAGGCATATAAAGCTAAAACTAACTGAAATATATCAAAAGTTTGAAGGTGAATAAGCAATAAGCGTTAAAACCACCAAAAACCTCTTCTAATTCTTCCTCCTGACTCCTGACTCCTGACTCCTGACTCCTAGCCCTAACTATTCTTATGATTCTACCCGATAACCTAATTCTGCTAAACTCATGCGTGACTGTCGCCATTTAGGTTGAACTTTCACGAACAATTCTAGATAAACCTTACCAGCAATTAGCTTCTGGATTTGCTCCCGTGCTGCGCTTCCAACAGCTTTAAGCATTGATCCACCTTTGCCAATCAAAATCCCTTTTTGTGAGTCTCTTTCGACATTTATGGTGGCAATGACACGGGTAATACCGGGGGTTTCGTCTACTTTGTCGATGATGATCGCTACTGAATGGGGTACTTCTTCACGGGTCAACAGCAAAATCTGTTCTCTGATCAATTCACCCATAATAAAGCGTTCTGGTTGGTCTGTCACTAAGTCTGGAGGATAGTAATAGGGACCTGTTTCTAGTTGTGCAACTAATAGATCTTGCAATTGCAGTAATCCTGCTCCAGTTTTAGCAGAAAATTTGACTGTTTCCCATTGATAATAATTGCCTAACTCAAGGTAACTGTTATCTATTTGCTGAGAATTTAAAACTTGTTCGTCACTTTTGTTGATACCCAAAATTATTGGTACTTTGCTATACAGGAGTAAATCGGCAATATAGCGATCGCCTGAACCACAATTTACTGTGCCATCAACCACCAATAATATCACATCTACTGATTCAATGGCAATTTTAGCATTTTGCACCAGCACTTCCCCTAATTCGTGATGGGGTTTATGAATGCCTGGAGTATCTACAAAAATTAGCTGGGCTTCAGGTGTTGTTAAAATGCCGCGTAATCGGTTACGAGTAGTTTGGGCTATGGGTGAAGTAATCGCAATTTTTTGTCCTATTAACTGATTCATCAACGTTGATTTACCAACATTAGGACGGCCAATAATCCCAATAAATCCCGATTTGAATTGAGCAGAAGCTTGAGGGATGGTCACTTTTCCTAACCCGGAAAAATCATAATTATCAATACTATTCACCTTTGTTGCTACCTTCATATTTCTTCACTTGATATAATTTGTTGTTTCCAAATACGATCAGGATTAAGGAATGAAATGAGAATCAATCCTCTAATCTTTGAAATCCTGTTCAGATATTGTGGATTTAGCTATTTCAATTACCAATTAACTTCCTGGCAAATTTCGCAATCTTGCATCTAAATGAGTTCGATCAGCTAAAGTTTGTAATATGGGTCCATGTTCTGTAAATTCAACAATACTTACAGATCCCACAGGACACCCCAAACGATAACGAAAGCGTCCAACATCAATTCCTAGTAGACTACACAGAATTATTCTGATAGTTGCTTTATGGGTAACAACTAATATATTACCACTCTTATAAAGATGCTTAATTTCCTCAATTACCTGCATAGACCGAGAAGCAATTGATATTGCCATTTCTCCCCCAGTCGGTGCATACCAAGCAGGATCGGCCGACCAACGAATATAATCATCATGATATTCTTGGTTGATCAATTCTGGGGTTTTTCCTTCCCATTCACCATAGTGGATTTCTTTTAACCCATTTCGTTGTTCTGGTTGGATTCCTATTGCAGTACATAAAGGTTTTGCTGTGGACAAAGTTCGCTGCATAGGACTACTATAAACAGCTTGCCAGGGAATAGAACTGTAAGCAGCAGCAAAAGCATTTGCCATTTCTACACCTTCTGGAGTCAATTCTGAATCTATTGCACCGCAAAAAGCATGACTGCGACTGCATTCGGTTTGTCCGTGACGAAGGAAATAAAGTGTAATGGTCACTGTAATAGAGGGGAAGTTTTAGAATGTAAGGGGAAGTTTTAGAATGTAAGAGGATATTTTCCCAGGTTTACATAGGGGAATAATAGTAATAATTATAACTCATCAACCATCCTCTTAGAGTGTCGATAGTTAATTTGATTAATGTAATTTAATCAGTAATTATTCATTAAAATCTTAAATATCATGTTTTTTAGTGGTATTTCATCCTCCTAAAGGAATAAAAATTAAACTGAGACTGTAATATTTTGGTAAGCTTGGATGACTTGCAGAGCGATCGCATCCCAGCTAAAATGCTGTAAAGCGTATTTTTGGGCATTTAATCCCCGACGTTGGCATTCTTGCGGATTTGACAAAGCCTCGATTAACAAGTCCAGCACTGCTTGCACATCAGTAGTTCCCACCCAACCAGACTCGCTATCTAGCACCTGTTGATAAATATGTACCTGGTCAGAAATTATGACTGGAACTCCTGCTACCATTGCTTCTGCTACCGCAATGCCAAAATTTTCGTAGTAAGAAGGTAAAATAAACAAATCAGCAGCTTGGAGTAAACTAGCTTTTACATCACCAGTCACAAAGCCTGTTATGGTAGAGTGCGATCGCAACGGTGAATTAGCAATTTGCAATTTGATCCTTTCCTCATAACTAGGATCTTGGGGATTAGTCCCAGCTAAAACAAAATGGAAATTATAACCTTCAATTAACAACCTCTCCAACGCCGGAATCAGCAAATTTAAACCCTTTTTAGGATCAATCCGCGACATAAATAGTAACACAGGTACATCATTCGGGATATCCCAGCCAACAACCCCATTTCTACTCTTTGGTGGAATCACCCCCAACGGAATCACCAAATCCTGCGTTGATACCCCAAATCTAGCAGATATTTTCGCCTCTTGTTCACTGGTAAAATGAATTGCTGCTGCACCAGCTAAATTATAGCGTTCTAAAAGGGCAACATAAAGCCGTTTTAATTGCTTTTTTTTTCGCAAGTCAGCCGGGTCAAGAGTCCCCAATGGACGTAAAATATAAGGTAGCTTTTTTACACGACACACAGTTGCAGCCGCACTACTCACAGGAGAAAATAAAGCATGAATATGAGCAAGATCAAAATCCTGCGCGTGATTTCTCAGCCATGTTAATAAATCTAGCGAAAACTTATACCGACGAAATGGCGCGCAACGAAAGTAAATTATTTCATAACCATCTTGTTGAATAGGTATATTTAATGGTACATCAAGTGGTTCTTGACCATTATCGCCATTACTATCAGTTGTAATAATTGTAACCTTTACACCTGCCCTTGCCAATGCAGGAGCTAATCCTAGTACCATTTGACTAGGACCCCCATAAATCAGAGAAATTGAAGGTACAATTTGTAATATTCTCATATAATTAACTAAAAAACAAATCGCCACAGGGATTAACCTGCAACGACTTTATCATTCACAGACGCGGCAAAATTCCAGAATTTTAAATACAATGTGGAAGTATTAATTGACAATACGACGACGAGAAAAAACCATACCACTTACTACGAAACCTAGACCAATGAGTGCGGTTGGTTCAGGAACTTTTCTGGGCTTAGGTTTTGTTGTGTAGTAAACACTGATGTGAGATACATCTTTTGGGCTTTTCTCTTTACCTTTGTTATCAAATTGTAAAAATGGAGATTGCCAAGTACCAGACTTTACACCATCTGTCACCTTGTAACCTGTCAACTTAGTATCGTTACCACTTTTGAAAACGAGCATCACATCATCCCAGTTATCTTTAATAGCACTGGCAATATTCCAACTTCCAGACTTTCCTGATTTAGTACCTGTGTAGCCAGTGTTACTACCAATTTTACCACCAAATATCCAGTTAGTGGTATCAAAAAACTCTTCAGTATTCACCGTCAAAGGCTTGTTGGGACTTACAGAATCCTGACTGAAATCATCACTTACTTCGCAAGCATTAGTACCTGTCACTTTACCAGAAATGTTGCTGGCACAACTAAAGGTAGCCGCATGAACAGGTGCAACGGTAAGTGTTGTCATTACACCAGTAGTTAATAAAGCCGAACCTATGAGAGCAGAAATTTTAATTTTCATTGTTGCCTTGACTTAACTTAGCCGTTGTAATTGCGGTTGAAACATTGTTATTTTTCCTATCTGTGCCTTATCTTACCCTCCTGTTCAAATAAAACAAACAGTGTTTTTCGCAACTTTACCATCTCTTTAGAGAACTTCAGGAAATTTGAGCTAACAATAAAGAATGTATCACCTAATTTTAATTCGTGATTCTCAAAGTATACATTTAATACTTATGATTTACTGATAGTCTAGGGTGACTTTAGCCATACAAGTCCAAAATCTTTATACCTTTGAAGAGATAAAGAGAAAATAGGAATATCTACAATCTTTAGGAGTTACCCATTGACATAATCTATTACATAAGATAGTAGTTATGGATTTTACTCTTGTAGGGTGTGGTTCGGCAAGCTCACCAACCACGTCAGACCCGATAATTTGGCACAAAACAGATTTTTTCTATCTGACGCACCGCACTATACTAAAAACGGTTGGAACATGGACTTTTACAAAATTACGACAAACCCAGATTTGTAGGGGTTTAGCATTGCCATTGGTGTCAACTTAGGCTCTAATCATTGTCCCACAAACGTATTACCCCACCCCTTAATCCCTCACAAGGGTAGGTATTTTACATTGTCGTAAGGGCAAGACTTGGGGGACAAGGTAGACAAGGCGACAAGGAAGGAAAATCCTATAAATCATGTACGATTGGTCACAAAAACTGACGCTCAACAGACCATTTTTTGTATAAAATCTTCCTTGTCTACTTTCCCTCCTTGTCTTCCAAGTCCTGCCTTCACCCAATTGTGAAAAACCTACACCTGTCAGCCCCTTAATCCCCTCCCCTCGCAGGGGCTACGGTGTACACACAAGTGATCTGATTACCCAAAACAAGCCCTGGCGATTAGAAATCACGGCTACACAAACAAAGTCCACCTGCGTGGACTGAAGAAAAACTACTTATTTTTAACCCACGGAGGTGGGTTTTGCCTGTGTAGTTGCGGTTTCTAACCGCCGATTTAATCTTGATAAGACTTGTGTGTACACGGTAGCTCGCAGGGGAGGGGAGATTTTGCTTTAGCAAAAGCGGGGGTGAGGTTCTTCTTGATTGTTGGGGAACTGAATAAGTTTGATATAACGGCATTACAAGAGTTTGATGTTAAGTTGACACCAATGGGCATTGCTAAACCCCTACAAATCTGGGTTTTTCGTGATTTTGTAAAAGTCCATGTTCCAACCGTTTTTAGTATACTGAGCTTGTCGTTCGTGTAGCATGGCGTTAGCCATAGTATGGCTGCACAACAAGAAATGTTGGGATATTTTTTTATTTGGAAGTTTCTAGGACTGTAAAATTTTATCTTATTCTAGCTATAGAAAAAACCATAATTGATCATACCAAATAATTGAAACTCACATCAATTAAGATTGATCTTATTGATTTCTTCATAAAAACTATAATATTACCTGTAGCTCTTCATCTGAACTAAATAAGTATATCCCCATTGACAGAGCATGATCTTCTATTTGGTTGACGTAGTAAAAGCCCTCAACAATAACCTTCATAGAAGTTTTTGTAAAAATTAAAATCGGGAATTATACGGTTATAAGAATATTAAATTTTAAGTACACTAAATAAATACATCTTACAGTTTGGTATCGTGATATGTAGGGCATCGTCCAATCCTCTAAAAATATTAGATACAGGAATGACCATTTAAATTAAACCTTTTATATCATCCGGTAATTAATACCTATTAGGACAGAGTAATCGTATGTACGTGTATTCTTAAGCAATCAATTAGGTATTTAAGTAGATTGGGTACAGTTTTCCATCAATAGTTCTAGGGTAGTTACAAAAAACTATATAGCTAGTGTGGATTTTCTCAACCCTGACTTTAAATGATTAGTAGGCAAAAAATTATGAACCAACCAGAAATCTCAGAATCTTTTAACCTCGTTAATAATTTTAAAATTTGTACTCAGTTGCAATACAACGGACAATTAATTATTAAAAATAACAAAGGGGTACAATGGACTTTTTACTATCGGCTAGGTAGGTTAGTGTGGGCTACAGGGGGGACTCATCCCTTTAGCCGTTGGCGTAGACAAATGGCTCAACATTGCCCTCAAATTGATGTAGAGAAAATGCGTTTTCGTTCTGAAGATATAGCAATTAATTACTGGGATTACAATTTATTGGAGATATTGTATAAAAGACAAAAAATTCAACGAGAGCAAATTCAAGCTATTACGGAAAACACTATCGCCGAACTACTATTTGATTTAGCTCTAGAACTAGATTTTACTTCAATAACCTGTCTTCGTAGTCAGGAAGTAGTGCTAAATACGGCAATGAGTTTTACAAATGCAGATATCTCGATTAAGGAAATGCAAGAATCATGGGATAATTGGAAAAAAGCAGGTCTGGCCAATATTTCTCCTAATTTAGCGCCAGTTTTACGCAGATCACAACAACTCGAACAGGTTGTAAGTCAATCTGTATACAAAAACTTTGTAGCTTTAATTAATGGCAGATCCACTTTGCGAGAGTTAGCAATGAGAATGAAGCAGGATACTATGCCTGTTGTGCGTTCTTTGCTTCCTTATATTCTCAAGGGTATTATTGAATTAGTAGAAGTACCTGATTTGCCGTTATTAGTTAATGAAGTTAATAACTCTCTTCCTCGACAACCCACAAATAAAACTACTCCACAAATTAAAAATGAACCACTAATTGCTTGTGTAGATGATAGTCCTCTAGTTTGTAACCTTTTAGAAAAAATTATCACTACTCATGGATTGAGATTTATAAAAGTTCTAGATCCTGTGCAAGCTTTACCGATTTTGATTCATAATAAGCCTGACTTGATCTTTTTAGATTTAGTAATGCCAGTAGCTAGTGGTTATGAAATTTGCACTCAACTACGACGTATTCCAGCGTTTGCAAATACTCCAGTAATTATTTTAACTAGCAGTGATGGCTTGGTGGATAGAGTTAGAGCTAAGGTAGTTGGTTCTACAGATTTTATGTCTAAACCAATAGTGGCAGAACGGGTAATGAATATGGTGCGTAAATATTTATCTATACAAGAGGTAACTGGGATGAAGAAAGCTCCTTTAGAAGTGTATGGTTAGACAAGGTTTGAAGAAATTTCCCAATAAAAAATGTGCAAACAGAAAGTATAGGTAAAATTAATTTTTATTCATAGGAAACCCCGGAAAGTGACAAAAGAGGGTTATCCCAATCTGGCACAATAATCTTGATAGGAAAATTTTCGCCATAAAACGAAAGTACCATCTTTTTTGATCATGCCAATAGCAGGATGCACTACACCATTAAACATGGAAGTTTTGACCATTGTATAGTGCATCATATCTTCAAAAATTAACCGATCACCAATAGATAAATCTTCAGTAAAAGCATAATTCCCTATAAAATCTCCTGCTAAACAACTTGATCCCCCCATGCAATATGCTTTTTCGCCGTCTTGAGGATCATGCGCCCCCCGAATTACTGGTTTATAGGGCATTTCTAAACAATCTGGTGTATGAGCAGTAAAAGAGATGTCCAGCATAACATTAGTCAGCGCGGGAGTAGGAATTAGATCTTGCACTGTACTCAACAAAAATCCAGTTTCCCAAGCGATCGCCGAACCTGGTTCAATAATTAGCCTCAGATGGGGGTAGCGTTTGTGAAAAGCCTTAATAATTTCAATCGCGTGATCCACATCATACTCTTTACGAGTCATCAAATGACCACCGCCAAGATTTAGCCATTTTAGCTGAGACAGAAAACGCCCAAATAACTGCTCTATTTGTGATAATGTTTTCTCTAAGGCATAAGAATCACTTTCACATAAATTGTGACACAGAAAACCCTCAACTCCTTTTGGTAAGGTATCTCCAAGTTGATTTTCTAAAACACCAAGACGAGTATAAGGCACACAAGGATTATACAGCGCGGTTTTTACTGGTGAATATTCAGGGTTAATTCGCAAGCCGATAGACGGATGAGAAGATGATTTGGTAATAATGGGCGCGTATCTTTCCCATTGTGTGACAGAATTAAAAGTTAGATGGGAAGCCAAAGGTAAAATCTGCGGTAAATCTTCATCTCTATAAGCCGGGGAATAAACATGAACTTCTCCGCCAAATTTCTCCGCCGCCAGTTGCGCCTCCCATAATGAACTTGCAGATGCACCTGGAAGTGTCTTGCGAAGAATGGGGAAACTATGAAAGAGAGAAAACCCCTTTAATGCCAGCATTACCTTTACAGGGGCTTCCTGTTGCACTCGTGCAAAAATAGCCAGATTTCGCTCTAAAAGTGCCTCTTCCAACACAAAACAAGGTGAAGGGATTTTATTGATTAAATCGCTAATTATGGTCATTCTGGCTATACCTCAAAGGGTGATCCTTGATCAATCACTTCATGCCAGGGTAAACCAAGTTTTGCCACCAATTTCATAAAGGGATCTGGATCAAATTCTTCTACATTAAAAACTCCAGGCTTTTTCCATAGTTCCTGCACTAACATTAATGCACCAACTACTGCTGAAACACCTGTAGTATAGGAAATTGCCTGAGAAGCAACTTCTTTATAACACGCAGCATGATCGCAATTGTTATAAACGTAATATTGACGTTCTTTTCCATCTTTTAAACCACGAATATGACAACCAATAGAGGTTTGTCCTGTATAATTTTCCGCTAAAGAAGAAGGTTCAGGTAAAATTGCTTTTAGGAATTTGAGGGGAACTACTTGTGTACCTTCATAATTAACAGGATCAATCCGTGTCATCCCTACAGACTCTAAGACGCGCAGATGAGTAATATAGTTTTCTGAAAATGTCATCCAAAAACGCGCTCTTTTAATTGTGGGGAAATTTTTTACCAAAGATTCTAACTCTTCGTGATATAAAAGATAGGACTCTCTAATTCCTATTTCTGGGTAATAAATTGGGCGATGAATGGAAAGAGGAGGCACTTCTACCCATTTACCATTTTCAAAATAGCGTCCATGTTGTGTAATTTCACGAATATTAATTTCTGGGTTAAAATTAGTGGCAAAAGCTTGTCCATGATCGCCTGCATTACAATCAATAATATCCAAATAATGAATCTCATCAAAATAGTGTTTAAAGGCGTAGGCGGTGTAAACTCCTGTCATGCCAGGATCAAAACCACAACCGAGAATTGCTGTAATTCCAGCATTTTTGAATCTTTCCTGATAAGCCCATTGCCAACTATATTCAAATTTTGCCACATCTGGAGGTTCATAGTTAGCCGTGTCGAGATAATTAACTCTTGTTTCGAGACAAGCATCCATCAAGGCTAAATCTTGATAAGGAAGTGCTACGTTAATCAGAAGATCGGGACGAAATTCTTGAATTAATTTAACCGTATTATCAACCACATCCGCATCTAGGGTAGCGGTAGTTATTTTTGGTGAGTTGATGTGTTTGGCAATTTGATTACACTTTTCAATTGTGCGACTCGCTAACATAATATCAGAAAATTCTGTTTGTGCAGCGCATTTGTGAGCAACTACCCTACCAACACCACCGGCTCCAACTATCATTAATCTTGCCATATTGTCTCCTTCAACTACATTCTAGAAGTTACTCATTGATAAGAAATATTATCCATGAATTTTAGATAAGTCACCATTGCTAATGGTTACTGAATTTTCTACTCTCACTATTTTCTCAAATATAAAATAATTAAACCATAAGTAAGTGTACATCATAAAAGTGAAATTTATTGCGTTTTGTAAAATGGCTGAAACTCAATCAGAATATCACATTGAGACAACTTTATATACCGTTGCACACCCTTAAATTTTTCTGTTCACCTACTTACTATCCGGTAACTCATCTTCTAGCAGACGCAGACGGGGATACAAGTAGGCAATAAAGGTGAAAATGATGCTAAATATGCCCATGATGACAAAAATTAAACCAATACCACGACCAGTCCCAACACCAATAATTTGTCCAATATTGGTTGCTCCTAACCCATCAGCAGCCATCAATGGTTCAAAAATTTGGTCGGCGAGTGGCCCTGCAATCAGATAAGACAGTGGCAGAAAACCCTGAGTTACGGCAATGCGGAAGGCAAAAACCTTTCCTTGGACTTCTGGAGCAACTTTTTTTTGGTAAATTACTTGGATTGCACCATTAACGATTGGGAGTATAAAAAATATAAAGAAATCGGAGATAGTAAACAGAATCGGGCTAGGAAGTAAGCCGGCTAACACATAGAAAAAACCGAAAAAAAACATCGAGGTAAATATGATATTCATCTGGCGTTCTATTCCCCCCCATAAGCTCATAATTAAACTGCTTATTAACATTCCAGAACTGGCAATGGAAGAAATTGTACCTAGAGCTTGTGTAGAAGCAAAGGAAAGTACAAGGGGTGTGGTTAGAGCTTCGGCCCCACCAATGAGAAAGTTACTTATTGCCACAAAAGCTACTAACCCAATCAGTCCAGGACGAGCGATAAAATAATGCCATCCAAAGGTTATTTCTTGCCAGAATGAAGAGAAAAAACCAATTTCTTCTCCTTGAGCTTTTGTGGTCTGAATTTCAGGAAACTTAACCAACAACAAACAAATTAGGGCAAAAACCAAAGTTGTTAAATCAATAACAACAATTCCCGGAATTTGGACAGTTACCAGTAGTGTAGCCGCCAGTGCAGGGGAGAGGATTTCCGCGATCGCTAACCTAATCTGCGTCATAGAACTGGCACGACCAAGTTGTTCTTTTGGCACTAATAATGTCGTAGCTGAAGAATAGGCCAGGGTCTGAAAGGCATTGCAACTAGAGCTAATAGCACTAAATAAGCATAGATTCCAGACTTGTAAGTTACCACTAACAAATAACCAAGCAATAGTTAAGGTACACAAACCAGCGCAGAAGTCGCTAATAATCATAATCCAGCGCCGACTCCAGCGATCGACAAACACTCCAGCAATGGGAGAGATGAGAATCCCCGGTAAGGTTGTTGATAGAATCAGGAGAGTGAATTGAGTAATTGAGTTAGTATGCTGGTAAACCCAAATACTTAGAGCAAAACTGGTTGTGCGTGAGCCAACTAGAGATAACACTTGACCAAACCAGATCAAGATAAAAGTAGTCATGCTTTGAGTTATCTCTCCTTCCTGACTGGAGAAATACTTAGTCCACCTAAATAGAGACAATCCAAATCTCGGTTGTTGTTTCAATTCTGGTGGGTTGTTTTCTAACATAGCAACAGTAATTATTGGTTAATTTGTGGCCAAGCCTGGTCGTTAAATGTAGCATTTGTTTCAGATTTTCCTCCTACACATCAGTAAGTATGGTATTTAGCAGGATAATTAGGACAATCTTAAAGACTTAGAGCCTTTGCAAATTCAGAAATCTGGCAGGTTGCATGTTGGACGAGCTTTTCGATAATTTCCTGGTAATAGCTAAACAGAAACTCGATAGTTTCATTTGTAAATAACTCTGTGCTGTACAAGACTTTAATTTTAATGGTGGGATTATTTGCAGAAGGTGAAGAAACAAAAATTTCTAAAGGAACTTCCTCACCCCACAGATCGCGATCGCGTTCAATCGTTACAAAGCCTACATCTAACATCCAATCTTGCCAATTCTCTGGAGGTAGCATAGTAACTGAGGCAGAGATATTAAGCGGTTGTTTGGTTTTTAGAGTATCAATGACTGTTTGACCAGGAATTTCTTTATTGTTAATTGCTTCTATCAGGGTTTCTTGCACTTGTTCTAGAAAAGTTAGTCCGGTTTGCTCAGATGAAATATGACATCTTAAAATTATGTCATTGATAAAGCAACCGAGCATTTTTTCAGTTTCGACTACACTACGATTACCAACTGTTGCCATCACTAAAATATCTTTTTCACGACTGTACTGGAAAAAAAGTATTTTCAAAGCAGTCAGAATGATGACAAATAGAGTAACTTTTTGAGAACGGCTGAAAGTTTCCATTGATGCCACAAGACTGACAGATAGAACTACAGAATAAACAGATGCACTGGTGCTATTAATCATCTGTAGCTGAGTGGGAGAAAAATCATCAGATATTTGTGAGGTATTGCTCAATTTTTCCAGCCAATAAGCCAACTGCTTTTCTATTGCCTTTTCATTAAAGTATTGACGTTGCCAGAGGGTAAAATCTGCATACTGAACAGGTAATTCAGGTAAAGGAGAAGGTAAACCATTGGCAAAAGCTGTGTAGATTATTCGTAACTCCTCCAACAAAAGCCCTAATGACCAGCCATCTGTGATGATATGGTGCATATTTATTGTTAACCAATATTCCTTTTGATTTAGTTGCAATAACTTTGTCTTAATCAGAGGAACTGAAGCTAGATCAAAATGATGCTCATATTCTAATGCTGCGAGTCTCTGAGCTTCAGATATTCTTTCTGTATTAGGTAGGTTTTGTAAGTCTATAATCTCCAAAGGTATAGTTAGAGATGGGCTAATAATTTGTACAGGTTGACCATCAACCATAGTAAAAGCTGTGCGTAATATTTCATGACGACGAATAATTTCATTGAAACAAGATTCCAATACACTTGCAGAAAGAGAGCCTGTAAAACGTAAAATAACAAAGCTGTTGTAGGCGCAACTTTCAGGAGCTAACTGTTGTAAATACCAGATAGATTCTTGTGCAAAAGACAGTGGAATACAAGTGTTTCGTACTTGAGGGACAAGAGGTGGCAGGGTGTCAAATGTCATACAGCTTTCACTCTGTTTCTCTATCTCCAATTGAATATCTGTGATTACTTGACTCAGTTCAGCTATAGTAGGCGCTACCAATAGAGAACGCAGAGGAATTGCTATGGACAAACTTTCTTGAATGCGAGAAATGACAGATGTTAATAGGAGAGAATGTCCCCCCAACTCAAAGAAGTTATCATAAATGCCTACCTGCTTTTGATTTAACACTGTACACCAAATTTCTCCTAGTTGTTTTTCTAGCCAAGTACGAGGTGCAACATAAGCTGCTTCTAGTTCTAAATTTGTTGTTTCTGGCTTTGGTAAAGCTCTCCGGTTTACTTTACCATTAGGAGTCAGTGGTAAAGCTTTGAGCATCACAAAAGCAGAGGGTATCATATATTCAGGCAGTTGTTGTTTGAGAAACTGACGCAATTCACTACTGGTAAGGGTCGAATTTTCATTAACAACATAGGCTGTTAAATATTTATTCCCTGGATCATCTTCTCGAACAATGACTACTACCTGCTGAACTTGGGGACGTTGACTCAGAAGTGTTTCAATTTCTCCTAGTTCAATGCGAAAACCACGAATTTTAACTTGGTGGTCAATGCGTCCTAAAAATTCAATATTTCCATCTGGTAAATAGCGTGCTAAATCTCCAGTTTTATACAGTCGCTCATTTTCTACAAAAGGATGAGGAATAAATCGTTCTAATGTTAAGTCGGGACGATTCAAATACCCTCTAGCTAAACCTGCACCACCAAGATATAGTTCTCCAGTCACACCAATAGGAACTGGTTGCAGATAGCGATCGAGTATAAAACTTTGGGTATTAGCTATGGGACGACCAATAGGTGGACATTTACCTTCTGATTCTTCAGGTAAAACTTGTCCAGAAGTTGTAACTACAGTATTTTCTGTAGGACCATAGTTATTAAATAGCTTAAATGGTAATGTACCCAATGGATAATGATTAAGTTTATCTCCTCCAGTTAACATAATTCGTAAAGCTGTATTTTCTGTCCAGGATAAAAGCAATAATTTTTCTACCAATGGTGTGGGAATAAAAGTAATTGTAATATCTGCTGATATCAACTGCTGTTTGAGAATTTGGTCTGAAAGCAGAAACTCCGATTTAATTAAATGTACACTTGCTCCCACTACTAGATAAGGCCATAATTCCCAGACAGCCGCATCAAAAGCTGTTCCTGCTAAACTTGTCGCTCTATCTGATGATGTAACTGCAAAATTGTTTAAGTGCCAAAATACTAAATTTAATAATCCTGAATGTTCAATCATCACCCCTTTTGGCTTGCCAGTAGAACCAGATGTATAAATTACATAAGCTAAATTTCTAGGTTGTACATTATTAATCGTCTCATCCAAACTTTGATTAGCAATTATTTCTAAATCTTTATCCCAACAAATAATTTTAGTTGGTGTTGACTCTAAAGTTGATGATAAATGTGGTAGTAATAAAGAATGAGTCAAAATAACTGACATTTGCGAATCTTCCACCATATAATTGAGGCGTTCTGGAGGATAGTTAGGATCGAGTGGGACATAAGCACCGCCAGCTTTTAAAATGCCTAAAATACCCACTATCATTTCAAATGAACGTTCTAAATAAATACCCACTAATATTTCTTTATCTACACCCAGAGATTGCAGATAATGGGCTATTTGGTTAGCTTTTTGATTTAATTGTTGGTAGGTTAACTGGCAATCTTCAAATACTAATGCCACTGCATCAGGTGTTTTTTCTGCTTGTTCTGTTACCAATTCATGAATGCACCTATCTTGTGGATAATTAGTTTGTGTGTTATTCCATTCCACCAGTAAACGATGTTGTTCTGCTGCGGTGAGTAATGGTATTTGTCCTACTCGCTCATTTGGATTAGTAACAATAGCCTCTACCAAGATTTGAAAATGCTCGACCATCCGAGCAATAGTATCATTATCAAACAAATTGGCATTATATTCAAATGCCCCCCTCAGTTCTGCGTCTATTTCTTGTATGGACAAAGTTAAATCAAAAGTTGCTCCTGCTGTCGGTCTATCTAATTCGATCTGCGTTACATTCAAACCTGCCAGATCCAGTTTTTCTATTGGTGAATTTTGCAATACAAACATCACCTGGAATAGGGGACTATGGCTTGTGTGACGTTGTGGTTGGAGAACTTCAACTAATCGATCAAAAGGTACATCTGGATGAGCATAAGCATCAAGAGAAACCTGTCGCACCTGAGTTAGAAGTTCTTTAAATGTGGGGTTGTTTTCTAAGCGAGTCCGTAACACCAGGGTGTTAACAAAAAAACCAATTAATGACTCAAGGGCTGGACGGTTGCGGTTAGTAATGGGAGAGCCAATCACAATATCTTCCTGACCAGTGTAGCGATAAAGCAACGTCGCAAAAGCCGCTTGGAGAGTCATAAATAGGGAAGTACCTGACTTCTGACTTAGGGTTTTTAGTTTGTTAGTTAGGTCATCACCCAACTTAAACCTTTCGATACTACCCCGAAATGTCTGCATAGCACAACGGGGATAATCTGTTGGTAATTCTATGACAGGTGGGGCATCTGCTAATTGTTGTTGCCAATAGTTTAACTGAGTATTAATAATATCATTTTGCAGCCATTGACGTTGCCAGTAAGCATAATCTACATATTGAATTGGCAAATCTGGTAAGGGTGAATTTATGTATAAACTAGATAATTCTCTCAGAAAAATTCCCACAGACCAAGCATCAGAAATAATATGGTGCATTGTCACTAACAAAACATGGGAATCTAACTCTAAGCGAATCAGTTTAACCCTCAATAGAGGTGCTTTACTTAAATCAAAAGTTTGTGTATATTCTCTGGTAATTAATCTTTGTAATTCAGTCTGTTTTTCAACTTCTGGTAATGCTTGTAAATCTACTATAGGTAAAGTGAAGGGTACAATTTCTGCAATAAATTGTACTGGTTTTCCATCTACCATCCCAAAAGAAGTACGCAGGGTTTCATGACGTTGAATAATTGATTTTATAGATTGTTCGATGGCTGTTAAATTTAGCTGACCAACTAAACGCAATGCCCTAGCAATATTATAATCAGCATTTGCTCCTTCCATCTGGTCGAGTAACCAAAATCGCTGCTGAATTAAAGATAAAGATAATTTCCCAGAACGGGAAACAGGTTGTAAAACTGGCAGGGATTTTGTTTGCTGACTTTGATTTTGTAAAGTTGTAATTTTTTCGCTTAAACTAGCTACAGTAGGAAATTCAAATAAGGCACTAACTGATAATTCTACAGATAGATTTTCACGCAGTCTAGAGATAACTAAACTGGCAAGTAGGGAATGTCCACCCAATTCTAAAAAGTTGTCATGAATCCCTACTTTTTCTAATTTTAAAACTTCCGCCCAAATATTAGCTATCAGTTCTTCTTGTGGGTTATGTGGTGCAACAAAGTTGCGAATATCAGCAGAGATATTTGGTGCTGGTAAATTATTTCGGTCTAATTTGCCATTGGGTAATACTGGCAGTTTTTCCATCAGCACAAAGGCATTAGGAATCATATAATCTGGTAGTTTCTGCTCTAGAAAACTGCGGATTTCTACCCAATCCAAGGTTTGATTGTTAGGGACAATATAGGCTACAAGGCGCTGATCTTCTGGGATATCTTCTCTCAGGGTGACTATTGCTTCCCGCACAGATAAATGAAGTTTTAATACAGCTTCGATTTCTTCTAGTTCAACTCGCATTCCGCGAATATTTACCTGAAAGTCGATGCGACCAAGAATTTCTAAATTACCATCCTGGGAGTAACGAGCTACATCACCGGTTTTGAAAAGTTTTTGTTGTGGATTAAAAGGATTATCAATAAATTTTTCGGCATTTGCTTGAGTTCGGTTTAAATAACCACGAGCTAAGGTAGAACCTGCAATATGTAATTCTCCAGTCTCACCAATTTTTACTGTTTCAAGTTGGGAATTGAGTACATAACCCTGCTGAATGTTTTGGAGAGGATGACCAACTGGTACATATCCTTCTTGAATATTGCAGTCTTCTGGAATGAGATAAAAGCCATTGCCAATACTTTCTGTTTGACCGAGAATATTAAAAAAGCAGGGTGTATTTTTAAAGAGATGACGTAACTTTTTAATTAGTTGATAGGGTAGTAATTCACCACCAAAAATTATTAATCTTAATTTGGATTCACTAATTGATTTTGTGTATTTTGGATCTAAACTTTCTAAAGCCATTAGTCCATAACGCCACACCGAAGGTACACCATCAGAGATTGTTACCCCCTGGTTTTGGATTAATTCAAATAGACTCAGGGGAGTTCTGGTTTGTTCGCGGGTGGCCAGGACACTTGTAGCACCTTGGGATAAAGGCAAGAATAATTGTCTGACTGAAGCAGTAAATGAGAAAGATGCTGTGTGTAGATAAATATCTTTGTGATTAACTGGGATTATTTTAGCGATCGCCTCAAGATAATTACAAACACTAGCATGAGGCATCTGTACTCCTTTTGGCTTGCCAGTAGAACCAGAGGTATATATTAAGTAAGCGAGATTGTCTGATGTTACATCACATACTAGATTTTCTTGACTTTGTTTCCCAATTTTCTGCCAGTCTGCATCTAAACAAATCACTGAAGCGGGAATAATAGGTAGTATCTCTAGCCATTGTGTTTTAGTTAAAACTATTTTTAAGTTTGTATCTTCTAACATAAATGTTAGTCGTTCTTGAGGATAAGCAGGATCTAAAGGAACATAAGCACCACCTGCTTTGAGAATACCAAGGATTCCTATAACTACTTCAATAGAACGCTCTACACATAAACCGACTAATACTTCTGAACCTACCCCCATTACTTGCAAATAATGTGCTAGTTGATTAGCTTTTGTGTTTAACTCGCGGTAGGTCAATTGCTGGTTTTCAAATAATATTGCTACTGCATCAGGTGTTTTTTCCGCCTGTTCTACAAACATCTGATGAACACACTTGTTTTGAGCAGCCGCACTTTCCCTTTTTATATCTACATCATGCAAAAATCCAGCAGACTGATAGTTTGAATCTAATATTGTTCGACTCATGTTAACTCCTCTTAATTGATGACAATAACCATTTGTTTTGTTGAAAAACTCAAAGGTTCTACCGTTCCCCTGTCAATGTTGGGTTTCACTTTGTTCAACTCAACCTACTATAAATGTTCTTTTACAAAAAGGGAACGGTAGAGCCAAAATCAAATTGATTTCGAGGGGCAATTTAATCAAACTAAGTTTTTGCTGATTCGCTGCCAAATTGCTCTAAATGGATGTAACAAGAGATTGGAAACACTATTTAAAAAATTTGATTCTCCATCAGATATGAGTAAACCAAAATTTAGTTTTTCATAATTGCTAGGCACATATAAACTACCAAATATCCAATCCCAAAATCCAAAAATATAACCAAAATTCTTATCATAATGTTTGGGGTCTACACTATGATGTATTTGGTGTTGCGCGGGACTAATGAAAATATGACTAATCCACTGAGGATAAGCCAACCAGATGTGAGAATGACGTAAATTATAGCCAGCTAAATAAAAGATAAAAATCTCAAAGCTGACTCCATAAATTAATATCTCTTTCATCTCAGTTCCAAAGAAATACATCCATATTCCCGTTCCCAAACTGGTGATGATAGCTATTGTTGCATTACCTAACAACATCTCAATTGGGTGAATCCGATATACAGTCAATGGTGTAATAACTTCGGCTGAATGATGTACTTTATGAAATTCCCACAACACAGGAACTTTATGGGCTAGATAATGATATAAAAAATTAGCAAAGTCACCTAATAATGCTACAAAAATACTGAATATTATCTTCTGTTCTAATTGGTGGCTTGTGATGATAAGAGGTGCATTAGTACCTGTAATCTGTATCAAAATTTGGTTGGCTATATTGGCAAATTTTTCTAAGAATACTATGGTCGGTACTACTAACAATATCTGGAAAAAAGAAATTAAAAAAAAGTATTTGTATAGAGTAATAGAGGCAGGATGTAAATAAATTTCTTTGGGTAAAAGATATTCTAGTAAATTTTTCTCTTTGTCTCGATTTGTTAATCCAAGTATATATAATATGGTCGCTAATACAATAGTTGAAAGTACATATAACCAATAAATTTGAGATGATGCCAAAAAAGGTACTTTAAATGGGTACAAAAGACTATCAAATATACTGTTGAGTGTTTCCATAAATTTTGAGTTATTGTTCAATATTTAGGTTGAAAATAATTTATGATCTAAAAGTATTTCTCCTAAGAAAGTAGGTTTTTAAGTAATAAGACAGAATTAATTACACAACTGATTTGTCTCTTCCCGGTCGGTGAGCGTAGCTGTAAAGCCTAACGGCATAGCTGACTCTTACCGCGAAGCGTGGCGTTAGCCATACCGCTGTTCCCTCTCTCAACGAGTGAATTTAATTTTATCCAATTACTTGTATCAATACCTTATTGTTGCAAATTATCTGACCGTATCTCTAGTGTGTTAACTTTGTGTGTTTTGGAGCGATTTCCTCGGAAATTGTTTATGTTACCGTAGTTTACATCAAAAGCATATATTTTAGGCACTTTATCATAAAAATATGGGATACATTTTGTGCATTAAGACCTATGGGATAAGGGATTCAGAATTAACACACTACCCTATCTCCCCCGAAATTTTTCGCTCTCCTTCCAACGATCGCAGTAAACACATAACTTTTGTACAAACGATCATTGACAGGAACGAATAAATAGGGGGTATGGGTTTCAGGGATTTAAACCTTGGTTTTTGACAATTTTTGAGCGATCGCTATTGATCTGAATTTCATCCTCCAAAGCCTGAAACAACCTAATTTCGTTCAAACACATGACGGTCTATTTGTACAGTGCGTAAGTCCTAGTAATTATCCGAATTTGATATTATTCTTTTTCTTCAAAATTAACATCTTGATAAATGTCAACTAAACTAATTTCAAAATCCAAATGCTGTAACTTTACAATATCATCTTCAGATTTATACTCCCGAAAAATCCATTCTACCTCATTAGTTTTGCTGTAGTGCATTACCAAATATTGATTTTGTTCCACTAAAACATATTCTTTAAAATGAGGAATGGAACGATAAAAATTAAATTTATCACCTTGGTCATAATTTTTCGTAGATTTAGACAACACCTCAATAATTAACAAAGGATTAGTAATAGTAGTGTTATTTTTACCTGTATAAAGAGGCTTGTTATCAGTTACGATCACATCAGGATAGGTATATTCTCGATATTCAGGAATCCATAAACGCATATCTCCCATAAAAACTTCATATTTTTTGCGTCTGAGTGCATATAGTAACATTGCTGCGATCGCTAGTGTGATTTTATTATGATTACCAGTTCCCCCAGTCATAGGAATTATTTCTCCATCCCGATATTCGCTTTTATAAAGTGCTTTTTCTTCTAACTCTAAATATTCTTCAGGTGTATAAGTATGCTTACGAGTTTCTACTTGCATATTATTTTCCTTAATTTAGTTAATTGCCGATAATGAAGGATAAAGCCTAAAATTCCATCCTCCACCTTTTTCAATTATGCTTCATCTGCAATACCACCGATAATGGTAGTTGTGCCGGTTTTGGCAATTTCTGCTAGAGTATGTGCGATCGCTGACTTATCAGTTCGCTTCTGTATCCGCAGCAAGCACAATCACAACACATAAAATTCAGAAATTAAGCTCCCACGAATAAGCCTTTGTCAAGTAAGATAAAATCAAAGGACTGTATAAAGGTAAAAATATGCAGCTAGAAGATTATTTTGAATTTTTAGATTCAGACGATATCCGCATTAAGGGGCATCGCATAGGTATTGATGATGTGATTAATTATTATCTACAAGGGTTTACACCGGAGCAAATTCTGGAAGATTTGCCATCGCTAGATTTAGAAAAGATTCACGCTACTATTACCTACTATCTCCATAATCGTGGGGAAATAGATGCTTATATGTTGCGGTTGGCTAGGTGGAGGGAACAGCGTTATCAAGAGGCTGCTGCTAATCCCTCTCCAATGATACAGCGTTTGAGAGTAATTAAAGCGCAACGAGAACAGGAGCGGTTGAATCTTGTATGAAAATCCGTTTCTTGCTTGATGAAAATTTGTCACCAAAGCTAAAGTTTGCTGTTTTGCGTCTTAACCCAGCAATAGATATAGTTCGTGTGGGTGATTCAGATGCTCCCCCACTAGGAACACTAGATCCAGAACTGCTGCGTTATCTGGAAGTATCTGAACGGTTATTGGTGACAGATAACCGTAAAAGTATGCCTGGACATTTAGAGTCGCATTGGGGAGAAGGTGGACACATCTGGGGGGTTATGTGGTTACGTCCAGGTACAACTTTAGGGAGTTGGGCAGAAGCAATTTTTCTGCTTTGGGAAACTACCGACAGTGAAGAATGGATTGATAAATTAGATTGGATTCCGTTTTAGGAATTTCACAAGAGAATGACGAACGGCACGGAAGCCAATGGCTTTAGACAGTGGAGGATCGCTCACACAAAGTTCTGCAATTCCTGGAGGATGGAAATATTTACTTGTATCAAGAGACATGAGACTATTTTTATATTTACTGACACACCCTACTAACTCACTGTTTTTCAATAATAACTTGACTAACCTCTGACCATCTTGACCACACTGAATCAGGAATTGTTAATATATATCGCTTTGGATAATCCTCTCCGTCTTCAAAAAGAACTTGAGTCCCAATAAGTACAGCATCCCTATCTTTAAATACAGCAGTAAATACTGGTTTTAAAAATTCAGCTTTGAAGCAAATTGTTCTAAAACAGTTAATTTTTTTATCAACTATCCACTCTACCTGTTTATTAGAATCATCATATCTAGCTCCTGATTTCAAAATATATTGTATTTCTCGATCGCTCTCAGTTTCTCTAGAATTAAAAACACTATAGTCCCATTTTGTATCTGATAAAGTTGGAGTAGGTTCAGAAGTAGGAGTTGGTGTTGGAGTGGGATCAGGTGTAGGAGTTGATGTAGGTGTTGGTTCAGGTGATGGTGTTGGCTTGTTCAAATCCCCAATTATAGCAACTACTTCTTTCTTTTTTGACTCATAACTGTTTTTCAGATTAGTAACTGAAATAAAAACATCAGAAGGGATATCATTTAAAATCGCCAGTGCCTTATCCCATTTCTCCTTAACCGCTTCATATTCACTAACCGTTCGCGCCTTTCCCATCTGTTCCTCTGCATCTTGAGTTTGTTGTTTGGCTTCGTTAATGGAGTCAATCGCTTGATTTTCTTTATCTAAACGACGTTGTATCTTGGTTAATTGACTTTGATAATCTGAAAGTTCCTTTTGGGCAGTATTGTATATCTTAGCAGATGTTGGTATAGTTTTTAATTGAGCGATCGCATCTTCTAACTGTTGTTGAGATGCTCGTAATTCTTCCACATTCTTGGCACTTTCAAACAACTTTTGAGCAGTAATAGTTATATCTTTTACTTGTTTGTATTTAGAACTAAATTCCTCATCACTAGCACAGTTATCCAGTGATTTACAAATAGTTGGAATATAAGCCGATTGAGTTCCTAAAAGAACTATTCCCAGCACGAAAACTCCTATGGAACTCCACATGATTATCCCAAGTGAGTTATTTGGCTGAGAAATACGCCGCTTTGGAATAATTGAATTTTGCTTTGATTTAACTTGAATAGGTGATGTTTGTAACGGTGACTTTTGTTGCTGAGATGGTATTTGAGAAGATTTTTGTGAAGCTTGATAAGTCGTTTTAGTTGTTAATTTTGAATTTTTTAAATCTTTTAAAACGTCTTCAGCAGATTGATAACGGTCTTGATAATATTTTTGTAATAATTTATCTAAAACTGTGTCCAAGTCTCGGTTAACAGGTTTTTGTAAGTGAACACGCCAAGTTTTCACCCATTCATAGCCATATTCTTGGTAAAGTTCCCCAGGATGAACTCCTGTTAGTAAATGAAAACAAGTCGCACCCAAACTATATAAATCACTGGCAGGATATACTTTCCCATCCCGCATTTGTTCTAAAGGTGCATAACCAAAAGTACCAATTAATGTTCCTGTTGTAACTGTTCCCTGGAGTTGTTTTGATGCCCCAAAATCAATTAATATTAATTTGCCATCACTACGACGACGCATAATATTTTCTGGTTTAATATCTCGATGAATTACGTCATACTCGTGAACTACATTCAAGGTTGTTAATAAATCTTGTAATAAGGCGCGGATTTTTGATTCTGAGAATATTCCCTGTTTTTCTAATTCTTCTAATAAATTTTCACCGTCAATGAATTGTTGTACTAAATACAGACGGCTATTTTCTTCAAAATAAGCTAACAGAGTGGGAATTTGTGAATGTTCACCGAGTTTTTCTAGTTGCTGTGCTTCTTGTAAAAATAATTCCTTGGCTTTTTGGAAGGCGTTTGTACCGGTAATCTGCGGTGCAAATTGTTTAATTACGCACTGGGTGTCAAGTTTGTCAATGTCTTCCGCTAAATAGGTTTTGCCAAATCCCCCACTACCTAATGATTTAATCGGACGATAGCGGTTTTTCAATGTGACTATAGGAACGTTGCAGTTAGGACATAATTGAGTTTGTTCGGGAACTGAGGGATTATTACATTCCGGGTTGAGACAACATATCTGATTCATGGTTGTGTAGTAGTAGATACGTTTATGATTAAATATCTACTAATATACACGAAATATACTTAAATCGACAATTGACTGATTTTTTCCCCAGTAAGCAAGTATGCTAGAATCAAACTAGTTTAGTTAACAGACAATTTTGATATTATATAAATTGTAGTTAAAACAAACCTGATATTACCACTGGAGGTAAATCATAAATGCTAAATAATCAGTCTATTACCGAACTGACTTTACAGGATTTAGAATCCTTGATTAATAGAATTGTTGATGAAAAAATTAATCAGATTAATCTTGATCAAGATCACAAAATAGAACAAACGGAGATTGTTCAAAACATACACATTTTGCCAGAAGATATTGAAAAATCTAATCCTTTTGTTCGGTTTGATGGTATTTTCAAAGACGACCCACTTTTTGATGAATTTGTAGAAGATATGGCTGCAAATCGCCGTGAATTAGATGCAAAAATAGCTGCTTACCAATCTTATTTATAAGTTATTATGTAACATAATAAATACTACCTAAAGTCAATTACTTAAAATCCAGTTTGCCAGATTTATTTTAATTCGCTCTAATCTTTCTGTGGAAACTTCACCAATTTTTCCCAATAATATCTTTTCAGATACAACTGCTAACCGTGAAACTCTAAAAACGCTTTCTGACTTTAAGCCTGTTTGTTTAAAATCCTGATCATTGGGTGTAATAATTTCATCAAGTCCAGTCAATTCTTGCCCTGTTTTAGTGGAAATCATACAAACCAGCCAATCATCATAACCGTTACTTAATCGCTTAATTAGAAGTGCTGGGCATAATTTTCCAATTGTTAGGTCTGTTTGCGGAAATTTGAATAAAACAATTTGACCAACTATTGCCATTTTTCTATGATATCCGCTTCTGTATATTCGGGAAGATGATCATTTTCTAAACCTCTCATAGCTTGTTCAAGAGAAAATTGATTCCATTCTTGATTTTCTGTATTATTTATATATGGTAACAAGATATGATAAAGCGTTAGTTTTTCTTGTTGTAATACTTCTTGAACTATCTCCTGAATCAAGGCTTTTAATTCTTGGGTTTCCATGATTTGACCTTTTATATCGTAAGTAATTATCCGAATTTAATATTATTCTTTGTCCTCAAAATTAACATCTTGATAAATGTCAACTAAACTAATTTCAAAATCCAGATGCTGTAACTTTACAATATCATCTTCAGATTTATACTCCCTAAAAATCCATTCTCCCTCATTGGTTTTGCTATAGTGCATTACTTGATATTGATTTTGTTCTACTAAAACATATTCTTTAAATTGGGGAATCGAACGATAAAAATTAAATTTATCACCTTGATCATAATTTTTCGTAGATTTAGATAAAACCTCAACAATTAACAAAGGATTAGTAATAGTAGTATTGTTTTTACCTGTATAAAGAGGCTTGTTATCAGTTACAATCACGTCAGGATAAGTATATTCTCGATATTCAGGAATCCATAAACGTACATCTCCAATAAAAACACGATTTTGTTTTTTCTAATAGCATATAATAAAGACGCTGCATAGTTCAGCGCAATTTGATTATGATTTGTACTTCCACCAGTCATAGGAATTATTTCTCCATCCCGATATTCGCTTTTATAAAGTGCTTTTTCTTCTAACTCTAAATATTCTTCAGGTGTATAAGTATGCTTACGAGTTTCTACTTGCATATTATTTTCCTTAATTTAGTTAATTGCCGATAATGAAGGATAAAGCCTAAAATTCCATCCTCCACCTTTTTCAATTATGCTTCATCTGCAATACCACCGATAATGGTAGTTGTGCCGGTTTTGGCAATTTCTGCTAGAGTATGTGCGATCGCTATATTATCCTTATTTAGTGATCTCATATTAGCAGATCAAGAATACCATCTCCATAATCTTGTGGGAATAGACGCTTATCCGCTACCAAACGTTTTATAAATTTTTCCTAATACTAATGTATGCTACAATAAAACTCAGTTTAGTTAAATTCTAGCTGAAAAGAAATTGACATTACTACTGGAGGTAGATCAAATATGCTAAACCAGTCTATTCCCGAAATGACTTTACAGGATTTAAAATCCTTAATTAATAGAATTGTTGATGAAAAAATTAATCAAATAAATCTCGCTAAACATAACAAAATAGAACAGTCGGAACTTGTTAAAAACATACATATTTTTCAGGAAAGCTTAAAGCAAAAATATGGTGAATTTTCTGATTTGACAGAATTATTGCGAGAAGATAGAGACAGATGATCACAGATAAAAATGAAGGTCATTCGATCATCTTATACGAAGTTGAATATTCAGTTCTCGCAGATATTGGTATATTTTTTAATTGAGCGATCGCATTTTGTGAGGTGTAGCTCCCCTTAGAGGGTGTTTGAAAAGTTTTGAGGGGTCAAAATTTATGCAAGTCGCCGTACCATGATCCGGATCATGGCAAGGTAAATAAACGTCTCCGATGTTTCCGGCAATAATTCATAATCTCTGACCAAACGCCGACACCCCTAACGCCTTCAGCGACGCTACGCGAACAACCAGCCAAAAGCGCGCTCTACCACCCAAGTTCAAAACTTCCCACATATCGACTTCACGCTTGCGACCACCGGGTTTGGATTCTGGAATCATCTCACTCAGAAATTCATATTGTTCACGGGTCAGATTGCTGGGGTATGCCTTACTCATGTTGCTCTCTCGGTGCTGTCTATTATCTATTCATAGCGTATACTGAGAGGGCTTTTTTACAAACTGACCGACTTTTCAAACACCCTCTTATAATTAGGTGTTGAAAATATCCAATGTTCTGTTAATATTTAAAAGTTTTTTTCCAATCTCTCTCAGGCTATTTAAACCTGTTATTAAGAACTTAATTACTGTTTCTATCATGTAAACTAAATAACTATGTCCTTTGGATCTTAACTCTTCTAGTTGTTGATTTTTTAATTTGGTTAAATGATGATTTTGTTTTTTTAATTTGTCAGATTCAGTTTTTTTCAAATTTTCTAATTCTTGTTCCAATTGCTTTTTTTGTTGCTGTGTTGATATACTAAACGGGGCTTAATCATTTGATTCTGTGGGTAAGGTTTTAGCAATGCTAAACCCCTACAAATCTGGAACTATTAAGCCTTTTCATTATAGGTCTTGGATTTCCAGATGCCAAATTCTTTAATTATGAAAGCTGATGATTGTCCTAGTTGACTACCAGGAATCCAGCAAGGATCACAAAACTTTTCTATGTGCTGTCCAGCGTAGGGGTTTTTTGATTCGTGCGATCGCCATTCTCTCCCTACCAATGGCTCAATTTCTCCTTGAATTGACAAATTTTCCGTATCCGTAGTTTCTGTATGAGCTAAAAGGTGACTATTTTCTAGAGTTTGAATTAGGATAGAGCCATTTTCAGATTTCCAATCGTAAATATCAAATAATTTGTTAGATTCTTCAGATTTCCAATCACAAATATTAAATAATTTGTTAGATTCTGTTTTTGTTGGGTCTGGGACATATTGTAAATCACCCCAACCATAGCCCCGTTCTCCACCTATTTGTAGCCGCTTACAGGCACATTTCCACTTCAGATCACACCCTTCTTTCTCAAATACATAACCGACTAAAAAAACCTGTTTTCCATGATCCAAGGTGCGCGGTGAAATGAACTCGACTTCGTGCAATAATCCTTCTTCTGCTGCTTGTTGAGGATATACTAAAGCTGTGCTGGCATAACTACTCAAAAATCGGCGACGAAATAAACTTTCATTTTCATTTATATTTTCTTTTATATTTCCCCAAGGCCACTTAATGTCATAAGTTCCTTTTTCTTTTTTTTCTATTGCTGGATAAAAGTAAGTAAACGCTAATTGTTTATTAACTTTATCTCCAAAAATCTTATACTGTTCTGAATCAATTGCAGGTTTATTTTCTTGTTGATAAAAATTACGGGTTAATCGCATTGTCAATGCACCCCAAAGAACTTTTCCAGTCACATAAGAACGAGTCCTTTGCAAATTACCCACTGTACCGCAGCCAATATGTAGGGGAGATTTGAGCTTAAACACAACTTTGTAGGCTTTCCAAGTCACGAAGTTTCCTCCTTGTCTTCTTGACGTGCTTTTGCACCGTAACGAGCATAAATCAACATTTGCTCTAAGATTTCTTTTGTTAGTAATAATCGTTCTAAAGTAATTTTTTCGTTACTGACAATGAATGAAAGTATATCTTCCGGCTGATAACTTTTTGGCTTATCCCAATCAATCTTTAAGTTATCCAATAATTCCAGCATATAGTTTACTAGAACTTCTCCAGTAGACTTTATATTTTTCTTTTTATCTTCTTTAGAAGGCTGCTCTTTAGCTAATAAATATAGAAAACAGGCATAAACTCCATCTTCTTGTAAAACACCTAGAGCCTTAGTAACTGTATTTTCTACAGCCTTTGAGTCCTTATGTTGAGAGTCTTTAATTACAGCCTGCGCGTGTTTAGCTGCAATCCAATCAAGATTATTTTCTGCATTATTCATAATTTTTCTCCTGATTAAAAAGGGTTTGTAACTCCACATTAATTGGATCGCCGATCATTGCCATGCGTCCAAAACCGCGTGTTCCCATCCCACCAACACCTAGCCATTCAATCATCCTAAAACCTGCTTTTACTACGCATAAAGGACAATTCCAAGTGCCTCCGGGTATATCTTCTTCACTATCAAATTTTTTATTTTTAGGAAAGGGATAATCGCGTTTTCTAGAATTACTATTTTGTTTTTCTTTGTCGTCATTATTTTTCTCTTTACCAGCACCATAATCATCTAGAACAACTTCTGCTGTGAGAAAGGTGGCGCGAGGAATGGCTTCGTAAGTGAATAATGCTCCTTCATTGGCTGCACCTGTTTCAGGGTCAATTGCTACTGATGTTCGTACTTCTAAATTGCTGTTTACTACTTGGGTAAAAAGAGCATCTTTGACAATAACAATTCTGTTAATGGCTTTATAGCGTTTATCTTCTTCCCATTTAGAATCTTCAGGAGAATTTATCGTCACGGTATCAACAATATTAACCATTAACCAGCCTAAATTTAGATTTTTTTCAGATTGACTATTCGATTTATTCCATATTACAACTTGGTTAATACACTCATTATTGTTCCAAGTTTCTAGTGACTTATCTATCTTAAATTCTGCATCATTTAAACGTTCCACGGTAGTCACCCAGACGGGACCAACCATCGAATGCACGGGAAACAGCAAAATATGGGCATCAAAAATATTGACTACACCAGAAAAAGCCTTACCTTGGTCATTATTTTTATCTTGAGATCCCTTGGGAATCGGCTTAGAAGTTGATGTACTTGAAGAATCATCACTTTTTTCATCCTTGGATTTCTGGACATAGCCAAAGGTGTAGCAAACTGGGTTTTGATCGGGGTTGTCAATTTTATCATGGCTTTGTCCTGCTGCGCCTGGAGTTCCATACAATTGGGCTGCATAAGATCGTGCTGCACCATGTAAACTTGTACCGGGGATTTTGGGAATTTTAGTACCTGGTTCGCGGACAATGCTGTTGTCTACTCTTCCTAAACGATAGCCTCCAGTGCCGATATGCACAGGATCAAGGGTCATAAATAGGTAACGTTGTCGTTTGTAGGTTGCCATTGGTGTTTTTATCGCTCCTTGAGGATTTCCATGTATAGGTCTGCTATGTCTGCTAGTTCACCGCGCACTCCTGCGTTAATCAGTTGTTGGCGTTGATCTTGAGGGATATCTGTCCATTTTTTGTATTTTTTAGTCCATGCTGCATTAGCCAGGGTATCAGATACGAATTGACGAAACACTGGATCATCTTTAGGTTTTTCTTGATCTTCCCCATACCACATTTCACGAGTGGCTTCAATGCTGTAAATCACCTGATGGCGTTGAGAAGTTTCGAGGTTTTTCAGTATTTCCCAAAGTGTTTGGATACCGTCTAAATCTTCGAGGTAGAAGGGTCGTGTTTTGCGGGGTCGGCGGCCGTTTTGGTCGTAGTGAATATCGAAGCGTCGGGCGCTGCTATCGAGATATTCAAAGTCAAAGGTGGAGGGGGTGAAATAAATTTTGTCGCCTTTTTCCTTTTCTAAATCTCCAGCGTGAACTAACCAGCAGGGTTCAGTTGTACCGGGTCGCTGACTTTTGATAGCACGTTGCCGCCCGTTGACTTCGCTATCATTACCATTAGTTTCTAGAAATACGTAAGGATACCAATTATCCGGTGTTGTTCCATCTCCCATTTTGTTAGGAACGTGCCAAGTAATTGTGTGATCATCTTGCGTCAATATTAGAGTAATTATTTCATCAAATTGCTTTGTACCATTTGCTAATTCTTTCTTGTCATTAGGTAATTGTCCTTTAGATATTGAATGCACCTCCCAAGTTTTTTGACTATCAGATTTGTAGCTCAACATTTGCCGTCCAGCATCTAAAGCAGACCGCAGAGGAGTACGACGATTAAAATAAACAACACCGAGATGCAAGGGTAGACGGTTGCGGATTTTTCCCATTTCTCGTTCATATTTTGTTTTTATCGCCTTAACTACATCAAGAGATTTTTCTGCTGGAACAAGAGCCATAAATGTACTTGGTTCAGTCAAGATAGGAATGGCCGTAGAGTAGGCAATATCTTGATGTTCAGTTTTGATAATTCGCAAATTTATTGGTAGGTTTTGATTTCCTTGATTAATTGCATCAGAATCACGTAATTTGATTGAGCGATCGCTATTAACAAATTGAGACTGAATATAATCTTCTACAAAAATTGCTGCGGTAGCTGGATCAGTAAAGATTACTTTTTCTGCTTGAAGTTGTCTAGCAACATAACCAAGATTATCAGTTGAAATTAAATATCCACCGGCTCCATCTGTTTGTAGTGGATACCAGGCTACACTTAATACAGTCTTCCCTAGATCCAATTCATAAACATGAAATCTTCCTAGATTGGGCATTTGATCTAGATGAATAATTAAACGCTTGCGACTATCAGATAGTGATTTTTTTAAGTCTTTTTGTACATCTTGCCAAAATTGACGAGTTGTTTCCCAAATCCGACGAATGCGACTAAAAGAGGGATTTTTAGTTGGATTAGTTGCACCAGGATCAAGAATGAGCGACTCCACTAATTGACCACTTAACCAGTCATCTAAATCAAACTGACCAGTAATCAACGCCAGTTTTGCATTTGTATCAGCAACTTCATCAATCCAAATTGTCTCTTCAGCTTGTTTAGTAGTAGCCCATTCTTTAGATCGATCAAGTCGTCGCCGTTCACAAATATCACAAACCTTACGAGAAAAAAGCTTGTCTGATCTACCCTGTGGCCTTAGTCCGCAAACCGTGCAAACACTAGCTACATTATCTTTTGTCCAAAATAGTTTGATTTCTTCAGATGATGGTGGTGAAGTAATAGGTTCTGTAAGAATTATATCAATGGGAGGAATTATATCTTGAGATGGTAACCCTGCTGCTTCTTTTGTCTGGTAATCAGGATCTTGTCCCCACCAAGAATTATTATCTGGTTTTATCATTGGTGTAAGTTCTCCACCCAGTCTTAAAGTTGTGTCATTGTTTAATGTCCCTTGTTTAAATTTTTGTAAAATTAATTCACTAAGATTTTTGCCACTGTTATTAGTGAAATTCATAAGATTCTGTAAATCAGCTACCACAAAAATACTTCTACCTTCATCTCGATAAACTTCATTTCCTAATGGATATTCTGTTTCTAGTAAATCACGTACCTTATCAAAAGAGTCTTTCAATAGTTTTTGTCTGCTTAATAAATCAGGAAGTCTTGCAACTTTTGTAATATACTCAAGTCCTTGAACTCGAACACTCAATAATTGCCAACGTAGATCCCTAGCGTGTGGAATATTCCCTGATAATAATGCACCAGCAATAGTGGCTTTATAAAGTGCGCCTACCAGTGTTCCCCAATCCCATAAACTAATCTCATTAATAGGCCGTCGTGTATCTGCACCAACTTGAATAAATAATTCACTAACATTTTCAATAAGATTTTTCCGATCACTAACAGAATAATTTGCAAGTGTTGGCCAAGGCAAATTCCAAAGCTGATTAGTTAAGTCATTAGGAATATCCTGTTCAAAACCAAACGGAGAACTGATTGTTACGCCCGGATAGTTTTGCTTACCGCTATCACCAGGTTCTTGTTTGTCAAAATGAGAGGTGTTGTGACAACGAGAAAGAAATTGCAGCAACAATGAGGCAGTCGAATCGTTCCATTTTTTATCCCACTTGTTTAGAAGAATGCTTAACGTCTCAGAAACGCTAAGTAAATTTAATGGTGTGGAAGACAATAGGTTAGGATATCCCAGCCTTTTAAGTTTTGTATCAAGTGCATCGCAACTTAGTCCTTGATCTCTATCAGTTTTATTTGCTGATTGCACCTTAAGTTGCTGATCTGAGCATTTCTGATAATCGTGCAACCAACCCACTGCTTCAGCTAATAAGATCGCATCACGATTACTTACCAATATATCCAGTTGGTTCACGTTTGACCTCCATTACATAACAAAATCTTACCTTTGCCTAAAATTTCATCCCGAACAAAAGCCCGCTCTTGACACAACTGCTCGAACTCATTTGGAGTATACACCAATACGTCTAACCCAACTTGCGGTTGAAGTAACTGTATTACTTCTTTAGCGCGATCTAAAAAACGTTTAGTTGTTTCTTTGATAATCACTAAATCAATATCCGACCATTCATTGGTTGTTCCAGTTGACATTGAACCGAATAATAGAATTGATTGCGGCTTGTAAAAATTCTCTAACAAACTTACATACCGATTAAGCTCCGATAATAGTAATTGTTGGCGATCGCTCACTGGATCAAATGCAATCATATTCACCTCTCTGATTTACCTAAATTTTGGATTATTTGTTGAGTGCGATCGCCATAAATAACTTTTGCAGATGAAAGAATATTTTGTTTGCGTAGCCAATTGTGACTCTGCTCAATATTAGACTTTTTGACTAAATCAACTTTTCGACCGAGCATTTTTTCTAATTCCTCTTCAGCATCCATTAAATCCAATAATCTCCAACGAGTATTAGGTTTAAGGGCATACAAAAAATCTACATCACTATCAGCATTGAAATCATCGCGTAAAATTGAGCCAAATACTGATAATTCAGCAATTTGCCAGCGTTGACAAAAAGATTGAATGGCATCAATTGGGAGAGCGATCGCTAATTTTATAACTGTTTCTGTCTGTGTTTTCATGATCATATCCGTGAACTATTTATATAAACTTTACACTCGCATTAGCAAAATAAACTGTGGGTAATGGAATTTTTTCATTTTCATAACGAGCTTTATCAGCTTCATATATCTTTTCACTATAAGTTTTATTTTCCTCCAATCTAGATTTTCTATACTCTTCTTTACTTGGGAAGTATTCGTTTTTAGATATCTCACCACTTCCAAAACCGCTACTGGTTTTTGCTCCAAAACCATAAACCGTCAGCATCTCTTTTACTCCCTTGACGACGAGTTCTAAATCTTCAATGACTTGCCTTTCTTCTACCTTCCCAAAAGGTACATATAAAATAACAAATTCACCTGTTGCACCAATTGGAACTGACTCAATCAAAATAGGATTTTTACCTGTGCCTTTTTTGCGATCGTGTGGATTAATTACTTCTAGCTGTTTCTGTTTGTCAATGTTATCAAAAAATGTTGGGTAAAAATAGAGTCGTCCTGATTTTAGCTTTTCATGATCTTCCTCCTCACGATCATTACCAAATAGCCGAATAATTTGCTCACTTTCTTCTTTATGTTCTAACTGCCATAATGCTGCTCTTAATGCCCCTTTCCAGCTTGTTGGAGCAACCATTGGGGTTTGAAATACTTTATCTTTTCGTACTGGATTATCAAGTAAATGGAAAGAGCGATCGTCTTTACTCAAATAGGGTTTTTTTAGCTTGAAAGGAACGCGCAGCATGAAACTTAATTGGGGTAAATTTTCCAGGTCTGAAATACTTGGAATGAATCCAAAATCTTCTGGAATTTTTTCAAAAATAAGATTCTTTTGCCAAGCATCGCGGATGTAATTTTTGCAATCAGATGATTGAATGTCATACCAAAAATAAGGTAAATGAGGTTCAACTTCTTGATCTTCTGCAAACTGTAATACTTGTTTTGCAACTTGATTCATTCTTTGTTCTGCATCTTGTCGTGTATTTCCTCTTGCACGCTTGAGATCAATGACAGATTGTTCAAAATTTTTTAGTAAATTAGCTTCGTCTAACTGCTCTTTACGATAAGCATAATAATCATATTTCATCACTCACCTCCTACAAATTCAAATGCTGCAATTAAAGCCCCAAATACTTCACGAATATCCTTCTCATCTGCATGAGCCATTATCTTCTCGATAACATTAGGAGGAGGTGTATGCAATTTCAAAACCGCTCCATAAAAACCAAGATAATCTTTTGCCTCAATTAAATCATCTATTCCATTTGCATTAGATTGCATTAAATCTGGGATTTCCTTAGTAACCTTATCAAAGATTTTGATAGATGGAATATGGATATTTATTTTGCTTTTGTTGATTTCTGCTAGTATACTATTCATTGTTGTGGGTATCAATGCAAGTTCCAGTACATAGTCATCAATCGCCGATTTAATAAAACCTTTTCTCCACTTTTTAGTTGCAATATGTATGGCAATATTCAATTTCAATTCTGGTATTGAAAGAGTATGTAAATTAGGATAAATAGAATTGTGTATGACGGCGGAATTAAAATCTATTTCCTTGCAACTTTCGATCTTTTTTAACCAACCTGTATTTCCATAAATACTTTTAAGTATATCAGCTTCAGTTTCATTATTATGTGAATCTAAATCATACATAAGTAAACAAGAAACTGATTCTTCTTCTTGCAATAATGGACTAACTATATTACTAGCTTTTTGGTTAACACCCTTCTTCCCATTTCCTCCTGCCAATGAGTACTTAAGTTTAATTCCAATGATCTTTTCTAGCTGATCACATACTTTTTTTTCTGAAATACCTTCCCCAACAACAAAAATTTCCATACTTATTTCTCCTGTAGTTGAAATTGAAGTGGTGATACAAAATCTTTCCAAGCACGAGGATCAATACCTGAATCAATCCATGTTACTAAAGTCTCTTGATCGAACCGAGATGATTTTAATTTTCCATCCGATAAGCTTAAATGAAATAACATTGTTGCTTCAGGATCAAGGTCTTGAGTTTCTAACATTTGAGTAATATAAGCAATCAGTTCTAAATTATGAGTAGCAATGAAAACTTGAATAGGTTTATCTCGAATAATTTTGACGACCTCCCGTAATAAATTACCCAAAGTTTTCGGATTTTGAAAAGCTTCTGGTTCTTCCCAAAGTAATAAACCTGGTGCATCAGAAGTTACCATTTCTGCCATTACAATCAGGGGTGCTAAAAGCTTAAAAGCTGCTCTTGCACCATCACCAAAAGCATCAATTGATAAAGCAGGTTTATCTTCACGGGCAATCCAACCTTGTAGTTTTTCAGGATGACCTAAAATAGGCACAAATTGGACAGTAAAAGGGTCTTCAATTTCAAAAATTGTGCCAAAATGTCGGGCGATACGCTGTGTCCAGCCCGGTACTTCATTAAGAACACGGCGATAAAAAGTAATGGGAATATAGCTTTGAACTATAGATGTGTCGCAGAAAAAGGTATGTTGTGAAGCAGGAAGTTGACCTTTAATAAGCCAATTGGCACTACCTTTGTTGTAGTAAGTTAAGTCAGAATACCAACAAAAAACTATGTGATTTCCATCAATTAGATCATCTACATCTTGCCAAATTAATTGAGCAATATCATCTTTTTTTTCATTCTCAGGTTCTTTGAAAAATTTATATGTAAATAAGGCAATATCTTCTGTTGATAATTTACTTTTACCAATATCTAATTCAAACTCTTGTAATGGGGATTTTGAATCAGTAACATTTACTATTAGAAATGCCTCTTTTATTCGACTTAAATTTGCTAAATCACTTAAATCGCCATGTTTGCCAGCAATAATTTTTAAAGGATTATTTCCTAATAGATCTGTTTTTGAAAGCATTACTAAATCAGATAGTTGCCCATCCTCAGTTTCTCTAATTAACCCCACTTCTTGATTAGCGGTACTTGCTAAATACAAGGCTTCCATGACAGCAGATTTACCTGCATTGTTTGCTCCAACAAATATGTTAAATTGCCTAAATTTAGTTATAGAACCGGACTCAATGCCCCGAAATCCTTTAATATGAATACTATTGATCATGACTATGCTCCTCTACAGTATTCTTTAAAAATGCTTCAACATCTGAAACAGAATGAATTTGCCAAGGTTTATCCCTCGGAAGTAGGGTTAAATTTGCAGCACTATAGTCTGTAGTTTCTAAACCTAATGCTGTTAACCAAGTTTGTGGCTTGCCCAATTTATCTTGAAATACATTGACTATCTCGCGCCGAAAGATTCGCCCATTTTTGTCTTGGGGTAAATACACCCAACCACGGATCTCCCAATCTTTGGTATCTTCTAGTTGATAAGCCCAACCAAAAGCAACTTTACTGCGTAGTCTTTCTTCATATCGAATTGTACCAAATAACCAATGAGGTAAGGCGGGATTAGACCATTGCTGACCATAGCGGAGGTAATTTTTTAAAGCTGGAGTAGTGGGAATCGTCCCATTTTTAGCTAATTGCTCAAGTTCTGCCCAACTATCACGCTTTCCCCGCAGTTCTCTGATACCTGGGACAGTATGCCACCATGTTGATTTTCTGGGTGTGAAACGGAGTTTAAAAAAGGTGAATGTGCGTAAATCTGGAAACTCACTAACAGATTGTTGATCATGTTGATTATAAGATAAGCAAGTTGATTTGCTTTCTGGTGGATTTTCGACTATACGAAAAATGCCATAACCGAGTTGTGGACGTGCGCCAAGACTACCATAGGTTTCCATGAAACGTATTAGGGTATAAAGTTTGGCTAGAGTTTCTGGATCACCATGAAAGTTAAGTGTAAATGTTCCTAACCAGCCAGGGTTGAGAAACCAGCCACGGGTGCGATCTTGAGGCGTAATTTGTAGGGAGGCACGTTCCCAGTTGGAGGTTTCTTTGATTTCGCTAACACTCAAACGAAACTGTCGTTTCCAGCCGGTTGCACCGAAAATATGAGAGACATCGCAGAACAAACCGCCATCGCGTAATTTTTGACGTTGGTCTGTTGCCTGAGATTGATGATATTTTTTCTGGTCTAGACTATTGCGATCGCTATGCTCACCGCAGGAATCGCTCTCAGCCGTCGGATCACACACCACACCTCCCATCCCGCGTACCAATACTTCCATCCACCAGCGCAGACTACCCAGCAGTCCGGTTTCGTGAATACGGTCTACCTTCCCTGTTTCAACTCCACCCGTCCAGATGGGAGTGAGAGTTTGAATTTTTACTTCCATTGCTACTCTCTGATACCCTTTACTAAAAGTCCCTCTCTACTATTAATAAGTAATTACTAAGGAACTTCGTAAACTTTGAATAGTAGAAATTGCCTGTTGTGCAACTATGTCAATTTCCTCAACCGTGTTGAAGCGTCCAATCCCAAACCGCACGGAAGCATAAGCTAATGGTGCTGAATGTCCCAAGGCTGTGAGAACATAAGAAGGGGCTGTATTAGCTGATGAACAAGCAGAACCTGAAGATACTGCTACCACTGGCTGTAATCCTAAAGAAAGTGCAGCACCATCGACACCTTCCACACTAATATTCAAGTTTCCTGCGAGTCGTTGTTGAGGATGTCCGTTCAGATAAATTCCTTTTAAATTAGACAACTGTTTCCATAATCTTTCTCGCAGTGCGGTGAGACGTTGATTTTCTGTTTCTTGTTCTGCTAAAGCAATTTCTACAGCTTTACCAAAACCGACTATTTGGGGTGTGTACAAAGTACCAGAACGCATTCCCCGTTCATGTCCTCCACCATGTTGCTGAGGTGCAAGTTGAACTTTAGGATTGCGTCTACGAACATATAAAGCCCCAATTCCTTTTGGTCCATAGACTTTATGGGCTGTGAGAGACATTAAATCAATGTTCATCTCTTCTATATCTAAGGGGATTTTACCAATGGCTTGGGCTGCATCTGTATGAAAAAGGATTTGGCGATCGCTACACATTTTCCCAATTTCTGCTAATGGCTGCAATACGCCAATTTCATTATTGGCCGCCATGACTGATACTAAAATAGTGTCAGGACGGAAGGCATTTTCTAATTGATTTAAGTCAATTAACCCATTTTCCTGAACTGGCAGAATTGTGATCCCAAAACCGAGACTTCTTAAATATTCGCAAGGATCTAAAACTGCTTTATGTTCGGTAGCAATGGTAATGATATGTTGACCTTTTTGAAAATAAGCTTCAGCTACTCCTTTAATGGCTAAATTATTGGCTTCTGTTGCACCACTGGTAAAAACAATTTCTTCTGATGCAGCGTTAATTGCATCTGCTAAAAGTTGCCGTGTTTGTTTAACGGCCGCTTCTGCTTCCCAGCCGTAAACATGACTAATACTAGCTGGATTACCAAATTTTTCGGTAAAATAAGGAATCATGGCTGCTAATACCCGTTCATCTACGGGTGTGGTAGCGTGAGAATCGAGATAGATGGGACGATTAGACATAATTAATTCAAAATTTGACCTAGTTTTTTTAAAATCCTAAATACGCAATATAGTTCATTTTCTCGCTTCAACATAGCAAATTGATCAGATAGTGCATATTTTTTTTGATGAAGTTTGATAAAAATAAAGTCACTTCCATTCATGACTAATCCAAATAAGGGTTTGGCTGGATTGGGATTAGCCAGCATATAAGTCAGTGCTTGGGGTATGGCTTCTAAAAGAGAAAAAGCAGATTTTTTAGATTCAATGATTAATAACCATAATTGTTCTTGGATAACTAATACATCTATTCGTCCTCTGATAGTTTCTCCTTCATCTTCTTCGGAAATTTCTATTGATGATTCACTTCTAATAAAAAAAGGTGCATCATAAAATCCAGCCAAACTGAGCAAGGGAGATAAAACAACTAATTTTACTGTTTCTTCGGATAAAGGAGTACGCCTGACTAATCGGAGAAATTGAATTTTAACTTTGTCTAAATATTGTTTTTCTACATCACTAATTTCGGGTAAATTATCTAACCATTCTGTAAAAAAAGTTTCGTTATCTACTTGTTGTAAACCAAATCTTTCATCTAAATAGGGAAGACCAATATTTTGTGCTTGGATAAATTGAACCATAATTCATGACAACAGGTAATGGGTAATGGGTAATGGGGAAGAAATTATGCTTTCTTTATATACGGGCAAGATGCCCGCACTACTCTTGTAAGTTTTACTCCTGACTCCTGACTCCTGACTCCTGACTACTGCTATAGTTGTTCCTCCCAGTGGTGGAGAGTCCTTCTACTATCAGTGAAGGAGTATAACAAGATTCGTTCCAGTCGGCATCTCCACCGAGTTTAACTACTTGTTTAAGGGCTGTGTAGACGTTACCAGAAACCATTGTATCTTTAACACGTCCAACTATTTGACCATTTTTGACCCAGTATCCTAGATCAACGTTGATGGAAAAATCGCCAGAAATACTGCTACCTCCTCCTAACATTTGATCAACAATTAAACCATTTTCCATATCTTGAATGAGGTTTTGTAGGGATAGGATACCGGGTTGAATGAGAAAGTTAAATAAACCGGGGGTGGGATAACTGCCTAAACCGGGGCGAAAACCATTACCCGTGCTACCAGTAGCTAATTCTCGTCCGGTGGTGCGATCGCTGTAAAAGTTCCGCAAAATTCCGTTTTCAATAAATATTAACGATTGGGTAGGATGACCTTCATCATCAAAGGGACAACTGTAAGGGCCTGCTTGGGGGTCTTGGTACAGGGTGACGGTAGGAGACATGACTGGTTGACCTAACTTTTCGCCCCAGGGAGAAGCTTTTTCTAACACTCGTTTACCATTTAAAGCTGCTTGTACAGTTCCCCACAACATATCGGCCGCTTTAGAGGTAAATAAAATTGGAAACCGACCACTGGGGGGAGAAATGTTTTCTTCGGCCCAAATTAATCGCTGGATAATTTGTTGAGCTATTTTACCAGGATTGAGTAAACATCGCTGGGTTTGACCATCGGAAACGCTTAAAAAATCATCACCCCTGATCCATTCGGCGGAAACATAACAACTGAGGGTGGTGTCAGAATAATGACAATCTAAGCCTTTGTTGTTGATTAGTCTGGTGTTTTCGATATCGCATTCCCAATCACTGGTGCAAAGCACATCAGGATAGAGATCACGAATTAGGGCGATCGCTTCTTTCCCCCAATCGATCAACACTTCTACAGGTACGGATTTCCCTAAATCTGGATAGGATACCAGGGAGTTACTGCCTAATTCGATTGTTTCCGGTTGATTTAATTGACTCAAAGCCAGGGATTTTTCGACTATGGCTTGGGGATCTACAGAACCGTAAGCCACAGTTAAACCAGGACGGCCATTACACCACAACCGCAGCGCTGTACCTTCAGATTGACTGGTTTCGATTTGTTTAAGACGATTAGCCTCAAAAAACACTGGTCGAGATAGCGATCGCGATTGATACACTTCCGCAGCTTCTGCACCAGATTTTAAAGCAAGTTCTAGCAGTTGTTCTGCCAGTGTATCCTGTGATAAATTTTCAGAAGCCATGAACCTTGATAAATTGTGAACCGCTTTCTAGACGCAGGCGTACACAGCCAATTATCCCATCTGTGGTTATCTTCCAAATCGAAATTTAAAATTTAAAATCCCACAGCTTGATTTTTTTAAGGTAAATTCAGTTCTTGCAGTAACCAAAATCCAGCAAATGACTGTGCTTGAGCATCAGACTGCACCCCAATAAAATGCACTCCATTGGCTTTTTGCTTGGTTTCCTCAAATCCCTTCGCTTCCTTGAGTAATTGAGAAGTTCTAATATTGGCTACAATCCAGCTTTCTGTCGCACCTGTTTCTAAAATTAATCTTTCCCCTTGGCTAGAATCAAACCGCAAACAAGCCAACTCTAAACCAGACATCCACCCCGCTAGAGGTAAAGCCCTGGGCGAAAAAATCAAAATTCCCGGAATCCGGTCGGATGGTGACAATTGCGCCAATTCTAAAGGAAAAGCTTCACCAAAGCCAATCTCCCAATCTGGCATATCTGCAAAATCCCCCGCCTCTAAGGTAACAAAAGCCCATTGTTGCCCTTCCAAAGCATCTGGTAAACGTTGGGGTAAAGGTCGATCTAAGCGCACCGAAGGATTTTTCCCCCCTTGGTATCCCGGTTCTTGGGGATAGACTTGTTCCATCCGTTGTTCTATCCATTGGTTAAGAATTAAAGTCCGACGACTGGCTAAGGCCGGAACTCCCACATCTTCACAGGCTTTTGTAATCATATTATTCATTTGACGGCGGAAAAAGCGGATTTTCATCGGTGCTTCTCCTGCTTTTTCAATGGCTTCCTGTAATGCAGTCCGTAACCAACCGGAATTTACCTGGGTGCTAGGACAATATTTAGCGTAGCGAAACAGCGAATCTATTTTAGTCCCTACATCTAACGGGGTTTCGCACACCAAGAGTTCCCAAACTTTTTTTTGGTTTTCGTCCAGAATTGGACGTGAGTAAAAATCGACTTCCCAAATACTGCCCATGTTTTGCTGTGAAAATCTGGCGATTTTAAATTTTGTGATCTTTTTATTCTAGAAGTTATTGGCTATAGCTAACCTGTCTAAATAAAATCTTGACTCTAGCATAACCAACTTACCACCTAAATTTCCACTCTACCTACTTACTAGCCCCATCACTCACCCATTTATTTACATTTCTTGATATTTTTAGTTCTAAGTAAAGTTTATTGTAGTTTGAGTTCAATATCATCTATTGACTGTTAATCTAATAATTAAGGCAAGCGGTAGTTAAGCATGATCTATATCTAATATATCTGTTTAAACTACTTAACGAAAGTTAACAATTGCGGAATAAGCTTAAATGTTATAGCGATTAGTTAGCTATTTGGGAATCTTTGAACGAGTTATATTCACTCAATACACAAAATCAACAACTGTCATTATTACCGCGATGATGAATCATTACTCTATTGAATGGATTGAAGCATGGTGTCTGGAAAACGGCTGGACAGATTTATTTGTTGAGCGTCGTGATAATTTTTGGGCTTTTCCTCCTGGGGGAGTAATGCCTGAGCCAATTCCAGTTCATGTTTTAAGATTAATTAAGGAAGAGAACGGATTAACTAATCAAGAGTTCTTTTGGTCAATGACAGCGATCGCTACTACAATTTTAGCTGTTATATATACCTTTGTTCTCAAGTGTCCGATGCCGTTAGTTTTTGCCTTTGCTGTTAATGCGGTGACGGTGGCACAGTTTGAACTCGATGATGACTAAATTTTTAGTTTGGGAATTTATAAAAAATTGTTCTTGTATGTAACTTTAACAAGGGCAATTTTTTTGCTTTAGGGTTGTAAATTAGTGAGGATTTATGTAAGTTCTCTTAGTGCGATCGCTGTGACTACATCTTAGCATCCTTGGGTGTTGGAATTGACAACCTCATATACAAGTGAAAATATTTTGGAATCACGAATACCCCCCTCTTGAAAAATCAACATAGAATTAATCTAGAAATAAATTTCACGTATCTTAGATAAAGGGAGATAATTAATCATGGTATTCACATTCAATAAATTTCATCCCTTAAATCCAAACTGGCAACAAGATATACCTAATGATTTGCAATTTTTATTTGAAAGAATAAGACTGGAGCATTACGAAGAACTCTATGAACCAGAAGCAGATGGAACAGCCTCACTACAAGATACTTTAACAGAAGTATTAGAATTGTTGCGTGATAAGAACCAGACAATTACCCATCTTCGCTATCTATGGATGACACTTATAATTACGCTAGTAGTAGAGCCTACATTGCAATACTATCAACCGGGAAATTCACGACCAAGAGATATAATTATGTTTATCGCATCTTATATTCTTGCAATTGTTAACGGTTCTATCAATAATTATGATAATAATATAAAATCTAGGTTTTTATCATTATCTAAAACAGTCTCTGAGAACCGTAATTATTCTATTGAAAAAGAAATAGCAAATTTTCAAATCCTTGATGAAGCTATAGATGTTTTTGATAATGCGATTCGAGTTTGTGATTATGAACAAGCAGTAGAAGCAATCTTAAATATTTTAGATGATTGTTTAGAAGGTTATGCAATTTTCCCAGGTTCTTATGGTAGACGTGAGTTATTTGACTGGTGGTTATTAGATGTTGTACCAGCTAGTTACAATTTATTACCACCTAAATCATTTTATGTGGTAGAAGGAGTAAAGAATAAGGACAAGATGAAATTATTGCATCTACCTAGCTTTAGCTTGTTAAATCAAATAAGTTCAGAAATACACAATATTACACTACAACAAGCAATTTAATTATATTTATTAGCTTCTTTAGAAAGTAATTTGTGGTAGACATCGCTGCTAATACAATGCTTATCGGTTAAGAGTTTTTGTAGGTTGGGTTAAGCGACAGCGCAACCCAACAAAAGCCCGTAAATGTTGGGTTTCCTAACGTCAACCCAACCTACCTGATTTAATGTTTTTAGCTTAACCGACAAGTATTGGCTGCTAATGTGATGATAATGCTTGTATGATATTTGCTATATAAAAAACTGTGCTTACAGTGGAGATTTGCAGACATTTACGATAAGATTTACGTGAATAAATCACAAAAAACTGTCTGTTGTGCCTTCAATTATGCTTGTAGACTTCACTGTTGAAAACTACCGTTCCATTAAAGAACCTGTAACCCTTAGTGCAGTTGCTCAAAAACCCAGCAGTCGCAAAACAAGTGAAAGTAGTAAACGGAAAGGGGTAAAATCAGATCATGAAATTGCAGCAGGATATCATGTTGAAGATTGGAATATGGATATTTTGCCTGTTTTAGCAATTTTTGGAGCTAACGCATCAGGTAAAAGCAATGTTATTCAAGCTTTAGATTATTTATTGTTGATGATGGTTCATGGTACACAAGAATCTGCAAAGCTCCAAAGACTTTTAAAATATGCAAAACTAGACAGTTTTAAATTAGACACTACTTATGTTAAACAACCTACAAAACTGGAACTAAGAACTATATTTGATAATAATATTTACACCTATTCGTTAGAAATTAATCAAAATCGTATTATTTCAGAACATTTAGATTATACCTTAAATAAAACTAAAAGAACTCGGCGTTTATTTGATCGTCAATGGGACGAAGATAACAAAAAATTTATCTGGAAAACTGGTGATGATTTTGCTGGTCCACATAATCAATTACAGGGAAATATTAAAGAAAATGAGTTATTTATTAGTATATTAGTCAAACTTAAAGTTGATAAAATTAAAGCTCTTATAGATTGGATAGAAGAACGCTTAATAGGTATTCATTTAGGAAATGAAGAATTGGATTTAATGCAACTAATTTCAAGTGATGATTGTTTATTCGATATTCTTCTCCAAGATGTGGTAAAAATTGTCAGAAAATTTGATACAGGAATTTCCAGAATTGAGATCAAACAGAAATCAGAGGAAGGGTTTGATTACAAAATATATGCTATACACAATACCGATGAAGGTAAGGAAATTTATTGGAATTTTGATGAAGAATCTCTTGGAACACAACGTATATTCAACTTAGCAATTAGGATACTCATTGCTCTAGACTCAGGAGTATTAACAATTGTAGATGAATTAGGGACAAATCTACATCCAAATATTGTAAAATATATTATCAAAATGTTCCAAAATTCTAAAACAAATCCAAACAATGCCCAACTGATTTTTACAACTCATGATAATACATTACAAAGAAATAATTTATTACGACGTGATCAAATTTGGTTTACACAAAAACGCCCTGATCATAGTACAGAATTATATCCTTTAACTGATTTCCATGTGCGAAATGATTTAGCGATTGATAAAGCTTATTTAGATGGAAGGTTTGGAGCAGTTCCATTTTTACCATCTGATGAAGAAATGATATTACAGGGTGATGAGGAATGCCAAGAAAGTTAGAACGTAGTCAACCTAGCAGGAAAATTACTCAGAAAATACTAATTGCTTGTGAAGGGAGTAAAACCGAACCAATTTATTTTAGAAGTATTCGCAATGAATTACGTTTAGCAACTCTAGAAATTATTATATTGCCTCCTCAGAGCAAAACTGATCCAGGTAGTATTATTGAAAGACTCATTGACGAACGAAAGCAGATGAAAAATAACGAAAGATGGAGTAGTAAAGATGCTGCTTGGGCTGTTTTTGATGGAGATGAGCATATTGAAAAAAGTATTACAAATTGGCAGAGTGCCATTAATAAAGCTAAAAGCCAAAAAATTAATCTAGCAATTACAAATCCCTGTTTTGAACTTTGGTATTTAATTCACTTTCAAGATCATTTATCACAAATTAGCCGTGATAAATTAATTAAATCACTGGAAAAGCATATACCTGATTACAATAAATCAATGTGTCTATATCCGAAATTATTAAAATCCTTAACTGAACAAGCTCTTGAACGTGCTAAGAAAATTGAAAAGCAGATAAAACGGGATGAATTAGATGAACACTCGAATCCATGTTGTAGTGGATTGCCTAAATTAGTTAGTAGTTTATTAGGCTTAAAAAGTATTTAGAAAAATAGTAGTTTTATGGGGATAAAATTACAACATAATTTCTTCAGCTACTCGTTTCAGTCGGACTAATTGCGCTTCCATATCTGCCTTTGTCCAAGTTGCAGCAAAGGTTTGGAAACCCCAACTGACTAGGGGGTTGGGAATTTGAAACTCAAAGCGGTTGAGTAGATGAGTACCATTTGATACAGGTTGACATTCCCAGCGATCGCTCCCTTGAAAAAATCCCTTAAATCCCCAAACTACTAACCCCGGTTCTCGTTCGATCACCACAGTATTTAAAGTAGGTTGAATCACAGGAATTTGAATCACAAACCGGCTTTGACTACCAACTTCTGTACTCCAAACTTCCCCCACCGGTTCACATCGCAGCACAGGATTAAGCCATCGGTGCATGAGAGTTAAATCGGTAAAACAACGCTCCACTACTGTAGATGTAGCCTTAATTTGAATTGATTGTTCTAAAGTTTGAGACATGGTAATTTTAGCGTTTGGATTGAGTGGGAAGGTTTAAAGTTACAGCAATTTTTGGGTAAATGAACTACATTTTATATCTCACGCAAAGGCGCAAAGGCGCAAAGGAAGAAAAGAATAGGAAAATTAGTGTGTGGTAAAAATACATTGAAAATTATTCAATTGTCATTCTTCTTTTACCCGGCTTCACTTTAGTAAGTAATTCACCTTTGATTCGATTCAAAATTGAAGTTTCATCTAGAGTTGCTAAAATTCGACTGACAACGGCTTTGGGTCCTTCGGGTCCCCACGTTGCACCATTAGCTAAATAAGCTTTGGTGACTTGTCCAATACCGTAAGAAGACACACCAGATACCCCTGCTTGGGTGATGGCTACGGATAGATAAGGGGCTAACCCGATTCCGGCTGTAGCGGTTGCAGAGATGCCCAGTAAGCTTTTTAAACTACTTAAACCTAAGTTTGCCAATAATTCACTAGCACCAATTCCACCCATACTGAGGGCGATTTTTTGTAACAGTTGTACAGCACCGGCTTCTGTCATCGGGATGCCGTAGAGTTTAGATAAACCTAAAATTAGGGCAATATCAATGACCACACCGCTAAAAATATCAACTACGGTGATAGGATTAAGAGCGATCGCGATCGCTTTAGTCATTACACCCCTCCAAATCAACTGATTAGCGTTTTCTTCTCGAATCTGAATTTTTCGCTGTACTACCTGCTCATTCACCGTGTCAGCATAGAGCATGGTATTGAGAGCCACCAATGCTTTACCCTCACGCTGTAGAATTTCCAAAATTTTCAACTTGAGTTGATCAATTTGAGCATTACCTGAACGCAACTGTACACCCCTTGTCCCATCTGGACGAGACACCGCAGTTTTTACCAGTGGTGAAGCCGCAGCCATGACAATTTCATCAGGTGAAATTAATTCCCGTACCCGATCATCGCGGATTTTGTGGTAAATTGCCATTCTGTCAGCTTGGGGATATTGGTCAACTTTGTTAAAAACGAGAATAATCGGTTTACCTGCTTCCCGCAATTGAGAAAGCGCAACCTGTTCAATTTTGGTCATATCCCCAGAAATCACAAACAGGATTAAATCTGCCTGTTTTGCAATTTGTTCAGCTAAAGCAGCGCGGGTTTCTCCGTCTACTTCATCCAATCCAGGAGTATCAATCAATTCTACCTGAGATTGACTATTACTGGGTAAAGTTACCCTCAAAGCCCCCATCGCTTCTGTAGTAATAGTCCAATTCACCTTTTGTTCTGTACGGGTAACACCATGTAGGGGTCCGGTTTCAAATACAGGTTGACCAACTAAAGCATTGAGTAAGGAAGATTTACCACGTCCTACCATGCCAAAAGCAGCAATCTGTACAACCATACTTTCTAATTTGCCCAGCATGGATTGTAACTCTTTAATTTCTGCCTCTAAACCCGATTTTTCCGCTTGAGTGAGGTCAAGATTGTTAACTAAGGTGGAAAGGGCTGTTTTGGCTTGTTGGTAGTTGAGTTCGGCTTGAATGTCCTCAAAGGTAAAAATGGCGTTATCTAGTTCTTTTTGCCAGTTGGGTGAATTACTGTCTTCTGGTTCGAGTAATGTGGAAGTCATGTCAAGTTAGGATTTTGATGTTACTTTATTTTCGATCCTAGTCATTATGTAGTTGGTTAACGGCGATCGCGCTTTAAATCATAAATCACTTTTTCTAAATACCACTTTTCTGATTTACCGGGATTCTTTTTTTGTTCAAATCTCAGCAATCGTTCTGCTGTTTCCCGATCATGCCTGAGTAAACTCAGTAACTCGTGCCATAGTTTTCTGTGATTGCTAAAGGAGTTAGATGTTTTGCCACTATGCCTTGATTTACCTTGCTGTTGATGGCGAACAATACTCATAGTTATGTAAAATATACTGACTATTAGCACTAGCCAAATACTTAAAATTAAGATTCTCATATTTCATGAGTTAGTATAGCTACTCAATTGACAATGCGTGATTTTGCTCACACACGCAAGCGCGAAACCGCTTATTTTATGTCTTTGCGTAATATTACATTTGTTTATTGAGGATTGAAGAAGTTATGGAAAATTACTGAGGCTAATAGCTCAAATGGATGATTTATTTTTTGGTACTCCTTCAACAGTTCACGCACTGTTTAAAAATCAACTTTTGTAAAATCATGAAAACCTCAAACTCTTATTTCTCCGCGTCCTCTGCGTCCTCTGCGGTTGGATATTCCGAGATGAGATAG
>NZ_JAYGHC010000014.1:0-7292 GCF_034932285.1 Cronbergia sp. UHCC 0137 | reverse complement strand
GCAAGCGAGGAGGGGGCTATGATATGATGTATTTCATTTATGGTAAGGTCTAGTTGTTGACTAAATTCGCCACTACCTTAACAGCAAATTCTTGTTCAAATATGCCTTTTTTGTAATCTAAACTCCACAGTTCTAAGGCGCAATCATCACCGATATGGGTGGGAAAAATAGAAATTTTAAATTCCTGTAAATCAGGTAAATATTCACATTTTACCCTAGAAATAGCCCCAATTTGCCTTCTATCTAAAGCTACGGCTAATCTTAAAATGGCGCTGAGTTGGCTGATCATTAACCGATGTTCTTTGTGTAATAAATTGCGTAAATTTTCGTGTTTCTTTTTAGGTGGAGATTTGCGGTGATAACGGGCTAAATTGGCAATGATTTCGATTTCGGTTTCGTTGTAGCCGAGTAAGTCACCATTTCTGATTAAGTAATAGGAGTGCTTGTGATGGGAAGAATGGCTGATGTAGTGACCGCAATTGTGTAAAATGGCAGCAGCCCAGAGTAATTGTTTGTGGCTTTCATTCCAATTGTGTAATGTACCTTGGGTTTGGTCAAATATGCTGAGGGCAAAGGCCGCAACCCGATCGCTATGTTCTAAGTTAATCTGATATTTATTAGCAATTTTCAGCACATGACGCTGGCGAATGGAACTTTGATATCGCAGTCTATCCTCAATATATCCATGTGTCAACATCCAGTCTACAATCACACCTTCCCGGAGCGATCGCTCACAAACTGTCACTGTATCCACACCCAACAGGCTCATCGCTTCCTGTAAAATCACTGCCCCAGCCAGTATCACCTCAGCCCTTTTTTCTGGCATTCCGGCGATCGCTGTCCGTTCCACAATGGTCATCTTCCGCATCCGTTCTACCAACTCTTGCAAATCAGCAAGACTGAATTGGTAGCCGTTGAGAGTAGATGGAACACTCCCCAAAGTAGCTTTCGCGTGGATAGATGCTAAAGTTTCAATCGTTCCAGAAGTTCCCAGCAACCGGGGAGATACACCAACAGGAGAGTTGGCTAACACTTCTTCTACAGACCGTTCCAACATTCCCCGTGCGTAAGCTTGGAGATATTCAAACTCAATCTCACTAATCGGGTCAGAACTAATAAGTTCCCCAGTCAGTCGCACCGCACCAACTTTGGTACTTGTTAAACTGCGGGGTTCTTCACTATCACCTAAAATTAATTCTGTCGAACCACCACCAATATCAATAATAATATGAGGCTGGTTTTGAAATTCCATCCCCGACAACACACCCAGATAAATGCGTCGTGCTTCTTCTTGACCAGAAATTAAGTCAACGCTTAAACCTACCTCCGTTTCCACCCTATGCAAAAAATCTCTGCCATTAGGAGATTCCCTAACGGCGCTAGTTGCAACCGCCACAATGCTTTCTGCATCTAGGGTTTGGGCAAGTTGTCGAAAGCGTCCCAAACAAGCGATCGCCTTTTCAATTACCTCTAGTTTCAGTTCCCCTGTTTCTAAATGGCGATCGCCCAATCGCACCGTTTCTTTTTCTCTGGCAATAATAGTAAAAGATGGTAATGTCGGTTCAATCTTGACTATCACCATGTGTAGGGAATTAGTACCGATATCAATCGCTGCGATTATCTGGTTTTGTTTAATCGGTTGAGTCGGTGTCTGATCCCAGTTAGCTGAAATTAAATTCTGCATTCAAGTATTCCTTTTTGGATTTTGGTTTTTGGACTTTAGCTTGTCTGCGACAACGATTTTGGATTGATTCCATAAGACAAGAGCGTGAAAATTAAATATGTGTTTGGTAGAAACCTTGTAGAGACGTTCCATGGAACGTCTCTACTGGAGATGTCTAAAGATCAATGTGGGGACTTGTACCATCAAGGAATTATTAGCCAAAACTCCCAACTCTTAATCAAATAACGATATTGTATAAATGTGAAGATGTGCGAAACCATCCAATATGCTATATAAACCAAAAAGCAACCAAGAACCGTTATGGCTTGTGATTGTCCGGCTGTTACGGTGGCATAAACCCGAAGGCAGGTTAATTTTGATGATTCCCGCTTTGTGGGCTTTGTTTTTGGCGGCTGCTGGTAAACCACCTTTACCCCTAGTTGGGGTGATTATATTAGGTACGTTAGCCACAAGTGCTGCTGGGTGTGTAGTTAATGATTTGTGGGATAGAGATATAGATCCTCAAGTCGAGAGAACACGCGATCGCCCTCTTGCTTCTCGCGCCCTTTCTATTAAAGTTGGTATAGTTGTGGGGATAATTGCCCTCACCTGTGCAGCAGTTCTTGCCTTCTATCTTAACCCCTTGAGTTTCTGGTTATCTGTCGCAGCCGTACCCGTCATTTTACTTTATCCAGGGGCAAAGCGAGTATTCCCCATCCCCCAACTTGTACTTTCCATCGCTTGGGGTTTTGCTGTTTTAATTAGCTGGAGTGCAGTTACGCAAAATATTTCTCTACCAACTTGGTTACTTTGGGGCGCAACTGTGCTATGGACTTTGGGGTTTGATACAATTTATGCCATGAGCGATCGCGAGGATGATCGACGCATTGGTGTAAATTCCAGCGCCCTGTTTTTTGGTCAACACACCCCCACAGCGATCGGCATTTTCTTTGCTGCTACTACTATTTTACTAGCTGCCTTGGGTATTTCCATTCAACTAAATGCCGCCTTTTGGATCACTTTAATTATTTCTAGCATCGGCTGGTTTTGGCAATATCTAAACTTAAAAAATCCTAAAATACCCAACCACGCTTATGGACAAATGTTTCGCCAAAATGTCTGGATTGGGTTTTTATTACTTTTAGGAATGATTATTGGTTTTTAACGGGGAACAGGGGTTAATTAAGTAGCTTTGGCGACTGGAAGTCGCGGCTATACAGACAAAACCTGCCTTCGCAGGTTTCAAACCTTTAATTTTTCATGAGTCCACGCAGGTGGACTTTGCTTGTGTAGTAGTGATTTCTAATCGCCCAAAACTTTCTAATCGCCCAAAACTTTTCAAACATCCATCGTTTGAAGTTGTTTTTTTAGAATATTTACATTTAATGGGTCATAGCCTAATTGTTCAGTAATTCGTTCCCTGGCTAAATCGCGGTACTCCCAAAAATGCTCTCCCGCAGCACATAAACCTAAATACATATTCAGAACTTGAGGTTTTTTATACAAAATTGTCCACAATTGTCGCCAAAACTGCCAGCGAATTTCAGGCCTCCGTAAGCCCTGAAGCCAAATTACCTGAGCAACAATCCGCAACCCCTTACCTGGAGAAAATTGCATCGTTTGTTTTCGCTCAGAGGGCGAGTTAATATTAAGACATTGTTGAAAACTGCGTCTGAGATAGTTACTGGGTTCATATAACCTCCAGAAGCCTTCTACATACTCTCTAGCAATTTCATCTATAGACCTACTGGGGATGAAATTCATTAAGGTATTCTGATCTCCCACTTCAACACCACCAATACCTTCTACCAAACGCTGCTCTTTTTGTAGACGATTCCATAAAGCAGTATTCGGCAAAGCTTGGAGAATACCCAGCATAGGTTGAGGAATATTCGTTTGTTCCACAAAGGCTTGAATCCGTTCTCCTGCACCAGGACGTTCTCCGTCAAAACCAAGGATAAAGCCGGCATAGATTAGCATACCTGCATCATTGATTTTCCGACAAGCTTCGATTAAAGGATTACGAGTATTTTGTACTTTTTGTGTGAGTTGTAAGCTATCTTGATCAGGGGTTTCAATGCCGAGAAAAACAGCATAAAAGCCGGCTTCATTCATTAGTTGTAACATTTCATCGTCTTCTGCTAAATTCACAGAAGCTTCAGTAATAAAGGTGAATGGATAATTGTGCTGCTTCACCCAAGGAATCAATTCTTTTAAAAAGCGTTTGACGTTACGCTGATTACCAATAAAGTTATCATCAACGATGAATAAAGACCCTCTCCAGCCTAAATCATACAGAGCTTGTAATTCCGCTATGGCTTGCTGAGGTTCTTTGGTGCGTGGTTTACGACCGTATAGTGTAATAATATCGCAAAATTCGCAATTAAAAGGGCAACCGCGAGAAAACTGCATAGCCATCATCAAGTAAGCATCCCGTTGTAGCAGGTCAAAACGTGGCATGGGGCTTTGGGAGACATCAGGTTTTTCAATGGAGCGAAATATACCTTTTTCTTTGCCGTCTTTGAGTGCTTCTAAAAACTGGGGAATTGTTAACTCTCCTTCATCCAAAACCAGATAATGCGCTCCAGAGTTAAGGGCATCTTGGGGGATTGAGGTGGGGTAGGGTCCACCGACTGCTACTTTTTTACCTAAACGCACCGCTTTTTCAATTAAGGCATGGAAATCTGGTTTCTGTACCAGCATTGCAGAAAGGATAACTAAGTCACACCAATCCCAATCTGCTTCTGTTTCTAAGTTGACATTGCGATCGTAAAATCTAATTTCCCAGTCTTTGGGTAGTAGTGCTGCTACTGTAATAATTCCCAGTGGAGGCAAGACGGCTTTGAGTCCAGCTATTTCCATAAAGCGATCGTAAGACCAAAAAGACTGGGGAAACTGAGGGTAAATCAATAGTGCTTTCATCAAATTTTTTGTGTGTTTTTAGTTGACTCTGATTGACCAAAAAAATCCAGTTCACAACAAAGGCAAACTACTTAAAGCAATAATTTTCTGAAAATACTGTTTAAATAAATTGTTAGCTAAAATAGAGAGATATGTAAATATATCTTAGTAAATACATTTAAACGGTACTGAAGCGGTGTTCCGCAAATAGTATTCTCTATTCCAGGGTTTGCTTAGGCAGGAATTAATACTGTATCAATATGTGAATAAACTTAGTATAACACAATTATAGCAGGGAACAGGGAACAGGGAACAGGGAACAGAGTTGAAAGTTTCTTGGCGTATAGGTTTTATCAAAGTCGGGTATCTGGGTATAGTTACTTACCAATACAAAACCTACTAAAAATTCTCTCTAAAACTGATTCTGTTACTTCTTCACCAGTAATTTGTCCAAGTTCATAAATTGCACCTCTTAAATCAATTGTCCAAAAATCTAGAGGTAATTGTTCAGTTATAGTTACTTGCAATTGTTCTAAAGAAATTTTCGCCCTAGTTAATGCTGCGGCTTGTCTTTGATTAATTGCTAAATCAAGATCAGCAGCTTGTACTTTTCCCTCTTGTACTATTTCTAAAATCGCTGTTTCTAAAGCTTCAATTCCTTGATTCTTGGCGGCAGATGTGACAATTTTGGATTTTGGATTTTGGATTTTGGATTGCAACTTTTCTCTGATTTCGGCTGTAATTAAGTCGATTTTATTGATCACCAAAATTACTGGACGATGTTGGATTTGTTCATAAATTTCTTGATCTGCATCAGTCCAACCAGAGGCGGCATCAATGGTTAGTAACACCAAATCAGCAGCATTAGCAGCACGGCGCGATCGCTCTACGCCAATTTTTTCTACCTGATCTACTGTTTCCCGAATCCCTGCGGTATCTAGCACTTGTACGGGGATTCCACCCACAACTAACTGAGATTCTACCACATCACGGGTTGTACCGGGTAAATCTGTGACAATGGCGCGATCGCTCTGACTCCACGCATTCAATAAACTTGATTTTCCCACATTCGGACGACCCACAATCGCCACTTTTAATCCTGTGCGGAGTAATTCACCTTGATCTTTTGTTGCTAATAATTTACTAACTTGGTCGGTAATTTTCGCAATTTCTAAAATAATTTTCGACTCATCCAAAGGTGGTAAATCTTCCTCGAAGTCAATTCTGGCTTCAATTTCTGCCAAAATATCCAAACATTCAGCGCGTAATTGACGAATAGGATGGGCTAATTTACCTTGTAATCCAGCTAAAGCGGTTTGTGCTGCTTGGGGCGATCGCGCTCCCACCAAATCTGCTACACTTTCAGCTTGAGTCAAATCTAAACGTCCATTTAAAAACGCCCGCAGGGTAAATTCACCCGGTTGGGCTAATCTCGCGCCATTTTCTAAGCATAGTTGCAATACCTCCTGTACCGCCATAATTCCCCCGTGACAATGGAATTCCACCACATCTTCACGGGTAAAAGAACGGGGTGCTTTCATGATTAACAATAACGCTTCATCTACGAGTTTTTTGGTTTGGGGGTGACGGATATAACCGTAGAGGATGCGGTGACTTTCCCACTCTTGACGACCAGGTGCAGAAAATAGAGTTTTAGCGATCGCTATGGCTTCAAACCCCGAAACCCTGACTATTCCTACACTTCCTTGTTGAGGAACAACAGCCGTTGCAATAGCAGCGATCGTTCCAGTATTAGCTAACAGTTCCGACATACAAATGTTCTAAGTCTAAATTGCATCTGGATCTACACCTAATTCTCTGAGTTTTCCCGCCAAGCGATCGCACTGTTCTTTCTGCTGTGATAACATTTCTGCCTGTGTAGGAACTAATTGCCCATCAGAAGTAAAATAACGCAATTTCCCTGCATCTATTCCTAAAAATAACTCCAATTGCTTACTCCAAAACCATCCCCGATCATTAGGTTTCATATCTTTATATACCCCTCCCACCAATGAAAATCCTGCTATTTCCAAGGTACAAGGATCAAACCAAAAATACTCAATAACTCTAAATGTATTTTGGTATATTTCTTTTTTTAATCCTTTATCTATATGAGCAGTAAAATTAGATAACAGTTCTATAATGACATTTGGGTATTTTCCAAACTCTTTCCATACAGCCCAACTTCTGCGGGGCTTACGTTCAGTATCTAACACCACCAAAAAATCTGGGTTGCGGAATTGTTCTGATGTAGGTTGAGTTCGACTATAGAAAACTTTTAAATTTCCAGTCACATAAAAATCATTTCTATCTTGCCACCATAATTCCAAACATTCAATTAACAACGTCATTTGTAATCTATGTAAATCGCTCTCAAATGGGGGTTCATCACTATATAAAGCCCCACTAGGAAACATATGATCTCGATTTGGTAATTCTTCTGCAACTGTCATATTCACAAATTAATCTATTTTTTTTATTGTAACTTATTCCTAGACTGAATCTGGATCTATACCTAATTCTCTGAGTTTTGCCGCCAAACGTTCTTTGTTTTGCTTCTCTTGTTCAGCCAGTTGTTGTGCCTGGTTAGCCCGTTGTTGTTCCTGATTAGCCCGCTGTTGTTCCTGATTAGCCCGTTGTTGTTCCTGTTCAGCCCGTTGTTGTTCCTGATTAGCCCGTTGTCGTTCCTGGTTAGCTACTTCATGTTCCGTGGGAATCAACTCTCCAA
>NZ_JAYGHC010000013.1:89089-124364 GCF_034932285.1 Cronbergia sp. UHCC 0137 | reverse complement strand
CCCTATTATATGGATTGTGGTTTTTTGTTTCTTTAATTTTAGATTAAACAGGTGACAAATGCTTGACTTTCTTTTCTAAAGAGTTCATCAACAATTCAAATGGCTGAACAAATTTATTAATCCCCTCAACCAGCAATTCATCCATTACTTCATCTATATCAATATTGATGTCTGGCTGTTTAAGACTTTCCATCAATTGATAAGCTTCTTCTATCTTAGTTTCCAGGCTATTTTGCACCTTGCAATGGTCAGCACAGGCTTCAATAGTTGCTGGAGGTAGGGTGTTAACAGTATCCGCACCAATTAACTCATTGACATACATAACATCACTGTAGCTAGGATTTTTAGTGCTGGTACTAGCCCACAAAAGTCGTTGAACTTTAGCTCCTTTGGCTGACAAAGCTTGCCAGCGATCGCTCTTAATGATATCCTTATACTTCTGGTAAGCAATCTTAGCATTAGCGATCGCAATTTTGCCCCTAACTATATTCAGCACTACCCCCTTTTCTTGTCGATTAATGGTTTTCAGTTTCTCGTCAATTCTTTGATCAATCTTACTATCAATTCGACTCAAGAAAAAACTCGCAACCGAAGCAATTTTACTAATATCCTTACCTGCAACTACCCGTTTTTCTAAACCCCTAATATAAGCCATAGCTGCCTCAACGTAACTATTCACTGAAAACAGCAAAGTGACATTAATATTAATTCCTTCACTTATTACCTGTTCTATAGCTGGCCAACCTGCTTTCGTCCCAGGAATCTTCACCATCACGTTTTCCCGACCAATTTCTTGGTAATATCGTCTAGCTTCCTCAATTGTGGTCTTGGTATCATCAGAAATCGTTGGTGGAACTTCAATACTTACATAACCATCTAACCCATTCGACCTTTCATAAACTGGTCGCAACAAATCACACGCATTGCGGATATCTTCAAACACTAACGATTCATAAATTTTATCAACTGGTAGTCCTACTTTACGTCCAGCTTCTATATCTCGATCATAAATTACATTACCAGAAATTGCCTTTTCAAAAATAGCTGGATTAGAAGTGATTCCACAGATACCTTTATTTTCTATCATATCTTTAAGTTCACCCGACTCAATCAAATCACGAGTCAAATTATCCATCCAGATACTTTGACCATAATTCTTAATTTCCAGCAGATGATTAGTTGCCATAAATTTACCTGAATTAGCTACTATCAAATACTTACAATTTATCTTCCGCTAAAACACATCTAATAGGCAGATTTTCATTCCGTCATATTAGATAAATAGATTACTCCCTTCTTCTATCAAAAGGCATACAGGGGAAATTTATAACTATACTAAAAATCACTTCCTTTGGTTTTATTATGCTTACCAACTACCTAAATCAAGCGAACAATCACAAAATTCCCTGATAAAACTATGGAGGTGTGACTAATTGAATTTGTTGTCTAGTTTCTAAAGCTGGTTGTGAACTTTCGATTAATTTATTAACTGCTATCCCTAATCCTAGCAGTGCAGCTATACAAATCCCCATTAACACTCTGACTTGATAATGCAAATATTTAATATCTCGACTCAAAACTTCTATTTCCGGTGGGGAATATGGTTGAATATCTAAAACTTCAACATTCACATTTTGCGATTTCTCTATTGGATATTCAACACTAACTTTAGAGTACAGCCAGTCAGCAATTAACTGGGGACAGTTATTCTTAAACCAATACCAAGCAAAGATACTAAATGCAGGTTTAGACATCTTAGCAATTGATTTTACAATCCAATTTAAAGAACGTAAACGAAACTTTTGATTAATCAAATTAACCGAGCCAATATCATAGAGACAACCTAAAATTAATTTTACAGTCGCCTCTTCATTGTTAACTAGATTTTGCAGTAAAAGCGCGACATCGTGCATCTTTTCAGATTCAGTACGCTTTTTAGTTAATTCATCTCGTTGAGTTACTGTTTTATTCACAGAGATTTGTATAATTATAGTATTACAAGTAGATCATATAACAAAATTCAATAATTTGAATACCAGTATATAAATTAAGATATATAGCACTATAGTCTTATTTCTAACTGTTATCTAATTCAGTATACAGATAATAAATAAGCCTAAAAGCATTATATATCAAGGGTAAAACTCTATTTTAAAAATAACTTTTAACTTATATAAGCAAAATTAAAAAAGAAAAATACCGAGTATTATTACTGAAATTTTAATTTTTATGCGCGACCCCTCAACCAAAGCCACAAACCTAAACGTTGATATCAAAGGTGCAGGATTTCCGATTCTGGCTTTACATGGTCATCCTGGTACTGGAGACAATCTTTCTGTTTTCACCGATCATCTATCCCAACGTTTCCAAACCTTAGCCCCCGATTTACGTGGATACGGCAAAAGTCATTTTCATGGCAAATTTGAAATGACAGACCATTTAACCGATTTAGAAGCACTGCTAGACCGCTTTCAGATTGAAAAATGTTTAGTATTGGGATGGTCTTTAGGGGGCATTTTAGCCATGGAACTGGCGTTGCGGCTACCAAAACGGGTGACAGGACTAATTTTGATCGCCACTGCTGCTAGACCGTGGGGAAATCATCCGGCTATTTCTTGGCAAGATAATGTTTATACTGGCATAGCTGCCCTATTAAACCAGATTAAACCAGGTTGGCAGTGGAATATTGAAAACTTTGGCAAGCGATCGCTCTTTCGCTATTTAATTCAACAACACACCCCCAGCACCTACAAATACATTGCCAAATCAGCCGTCCCCGCTTATCTACAAACCTCTCCTGCTGCTACTAACGCCCTCTACAGCGCCATTCGAGCCGGTTACAACTTAAATCCCAAATTGTCGCAAATTGAATGTCCTAGCTTGGTACTCGCTGGTGAACAAGACCGACATATCACCGCCCAAGCCAGCTTAGAAACTGCCAGACAGTTAAAAAATTCTCAGTGGCAATGTTACCCCAATACCGCCCACCTTTTCCCCTGGGAAATTCCGCAAAAGTTATTGTCTGATTTAGACTATTGGTTAACAGCAAACCACTATAATTAAAATTCCTGTCTCAATTTTGGTATACTAAAAACACCACAGTACCAAAAAAAGCGTTTACTTTAGGGCTTGCTTAATAAATCTAGAACTTAGATATATCAAGAGTTTGAAGGTTAAAAAGGTGAATCAGGTGCAAGGAATAAGCGTTGAAACTGTTCATTTACCTATCACTTAATCAGATCGAAGACTCTTCTTTCTGACTCCTGACTCCTGACTCCTAGCCCTAACCAAAAGACTTTTTCCGCAAGCCCTACTTTAGTTCTATTTTAAACTTTAAACTTACCTACTTTTTCCCTTTATGCCGCGTAAAAAATCTTCTGCATCTCCAGCCCAACCTACCACCCCATTAGCGCTCTCTGAGCTTCACATCCATTTACAAGGGTTAGAAAAAGAACACCAATCTCTACTTAAACAAATTAAAAAGAAACGAACCGAATTAAATAAATTTATCGAACAGATGCGGAATACAGCCACCGAAGTATTTCAACACGCCAGTCCTTGTTTCAAAAAAATGGCAGACCTCGACCAAGAAATTCATGCTCTATTCAAGGAAATTTTTAGTACCAGGAAATTTGGCAAACAAACCCGCAAAAATGTAGAGAACATCTATTATAACCTGCAAATGTCAGGAGTGATTAGCCAAAAACCGATATATGAAACTGAAGCAGAAGAATCAGAAGAAATGCCTGAAAATGGAGAATCAGAAGATTTTGCCCAAGAAGGTAATCAACACCGTCGTCAGTATTGGGAAATATCAGAAGAATCAGAATTTTCTTCTGGAGGTAGAACTGATGAATCCAGAAAAATACGTCAGACATTCTTACGGTTAGCTGAAATTTTTCACCCTGATAAAACCAAAGACAGCGAAATGCAAGAGTCTTATACAGAAATCATGAAAGAAATTAATAAAGCTTATGAAGAAGGTGATTTGGCAAGACTTTTAGAAATTGAACGTCAGCATGATCTAGGAGAATCTATTGATCACAGTAGTGAGAATGATCTAGCCCGTAGATGCCAGAATTTAGTCCAACAAAATGAAATTCTCAAAAACCAATATGATAAATTAAAACAAGAATTACGTGAGGCTAAAAAAACCCCTGAAGGAGCGATGGTTTCTGATGCTCGTAAAGCCGCTAAAAAAGGTGTTGATACTATTTCTTTGATGGTAGAAACTTTAGAATCTCAAATTGAAGTAGTGAAAGAAATTCGTGATTTTGTCAAGAAATTTAAAGAACAAAAAATGACAATCAAAGAATTTACTGCTGGTCCTAAAGCTTTGAGCCGGGATATGATGGAAGAAATGCTGGCGGAGATGATGGAAGAATTGGGAGTGGGGATAATATTTTAGTCCGTGATTCTTTCATCAGATGTCTATTAATCATTTTCAGCTTGATTTAGTAGGGTGCGTCAGATGGAAAAATATGGCTAATAGTGGTTAAATTATCTGGTCTGACGCACTGTAAAAGAAACGAAAAACTGCTTAATAGTTTGATTCTACAAGTAGAGGTTTAGCAATGCTCATTGGTGTCAACTTAGGCTCTAATCGTTGTCCCACAGCCGTTTTACCCCACCCCTTAATCCCCTCCCCTCAAGAGCTACCGTGTACACACAAGTCTTATCAAGATTAAATCGGCGGTTAGAAACCGCAACTACACAGGCAAAACCCACCTCCGTGGGTTAAAAATAAGTAGTTTTTCTTCAGTCCACGCAGGTGGACTTTGTTTGTGTAGCCGTGATTTCTAATCGCCAGGGCTTGTTTTGGGTAATCAGATCACTTGTGTGTACACCGTAGCTCAAGAGGGGAGGGGAGATTTTGCTTTAGCAAAAGCGGGGGTGGGGTTCTACCGGGATTGGTTGGGAATTGAATAAGTTTTATTTAACGTCATTACAAGGGTTTCATGTTAAGTTGACACGTATGAGCAGTGCTAAACATAAGATGCAAGTAATAAGCATTGAAACTACCAAAAACCTATCACTTGACCGGATTCAAGAATACTCTTCTATTCTTCTAATTCTTCCTCCTGACTCCTGACTCCTGACTCCTGACTCCTAACTCCTAGTTAAGTCTTTTCCTTTGTCTACTTTTAACACCAGCCTGTAATACTTTAAGTTTATATGGTTCAACATCTTTTCGCCAAATTAACCTATAATTATTGAGAATTGCACAATGTTCTACTAGACATTTTTGCCAACCAGAAAGATGACTAATACTTCGCCAATCATCTAACAGTCCCCAATCTTCTTCTTGACGAGTTAATTTAACTAATTTTTCATATTGTGGATAATCAGGAGTAACTAAAGTTTCTATTTGGTGTAAAATTGGTGGGTCATCATCAAGATCGTAATCTTGATAAGTAACGTGTAAATCTCGTAAATCAATAGACATAACTCTGCACAATACCGGATGAGGATTTATATCAAAATCGGGATAATATAAATAAGAAATCTTTGGGGTTTTAGTATGGAATTTAATCACATTTGCCTCTTCTAACCTCCCAATGGTACGACTAGCACAACCTTCGTAAAGACGCAATAAAGGATCAAGGGACTGTAATGATGAAATGTGAATCCAAAGAGAATTAGGTAATTTCTTACCAATTTCGCTGTTTTGACAACGCTTAATAATTAGTTCTGTATTCCCTAAACTGCGTAACATTTGATCTGCATCTAAACAAGCTTGTTTATAACTTCTATATAAACCAACTATGTCTTCTTGCATTTCCGGCGCTAATTGTCCTAATCTGGGACGACGGCTAAATTGACATAACGCTAAATAAACCATCAAATCTTGACGGCGTTTTTCTGCTATTTCTTCCCATTCTTGGGGATTTGTTGCCTGTAAAATTACTTGAAATGCTCGGCGTAAACTGCCAAATTCGGCACTAATATCAGCTTCTTGCGCTATTTCTCCTTTGCTGGGAAGACGACCACGTTCTGTTACGAAACTCATCAGGGGTGTTAATAGTTCTTGATGGTCTTCAAATCGTTTAATACAAGCCCTAATTCTGGGAGTAGTCGCGCGAGAACGAAAGCGAGAGGAGCGAAATAATTCAGCTTGAGCTTCATCTTTAAAAACAAAGTATACCCCCAAGGCTACGGGAATGGCATCAACACCCAGGACTTGATCTATGTAAATTTTTAGTTCTTCTTGTTCATAATATTTTTGGAATGTGTTACGATTAGTGATAATACCATCGCCATAAGCTACTACGCCTCTATTACTATCAGCAATTAATACCTGGGCTGATACTAGCAAAACTTTTTGTGTGAGTTCCCATGCTTTAATTAAGGCTTCCCGGCGTTCGCTTTGGTCTTCAATGACGTTAATGACAAAGCCGAGATTAACGATATCCGCAGGGGTGCGGGGGGTGTCTGGTGAGTAGTAAGGATCCCAGCCAGAGGTAATGTAGCCTTTTTCGGCGATGCGAATTATATCACCACCATGTCCGCAACCATAATCAAAAAAGGTAGTTTCTGGAGTAAATAAGTCAGATTCGATCGCTAAACGGACGGGACGGGATAGGTCTTGACGAGCGATCGCTGCTTTATGCCGTTCTATTTTTGGTGTTAAACTACCTGTGGTGATAGTTGTCGGTTTTCTAATCAGGTTATGTCCCTGGATCTCTACCCCATAAGCTTTTAGCCGCTTTTCCCACCCCATCTTTGTCCCAATCCCCTGGGAATTATCCAGCAATCCTAAATCTACTTGGCTGCGGGTTAGGGCTGCAAACTCTTCATAAAGGGGATATTCTGGGGTAACAAAGGTTTCTTTCCGGTGGAGTATGGGCGGATTTTCTGAGTTGCTGTAGTCTCGATAGCCAATTTCTAAAGTTTCTAAATCAACGTGAATACTTGTTTGTAAAGCTGGATGGGGGTCAGTGTCAAAATCTGGATAAAATAAATAGGATATTTTGGGTTTACTGAGACTGAATTTAACTAAAGTTGCTTTTTCTACTTGGGAAACAATACTGCGGGCGCGATTTTCATATTTTTGCAGCAAGGGATCAAGGCTAGACAGTGCCAAAATATGGATGTAGAAAGCATCTGGTAATAATTTACCAAATTGACAATTTTGACAATAATTAGCGATCGCTCTCAGTTCTGTAGACTCTGAAGTTAAGTTTTGTTCTTCAATAGCCATCTTTGATACCTAAATCAACTCCTTTAATTGCTTACTTTACTATACTGAACAGATAAAAGAGGAATTAAACGCAGATTAACGCAAATTAACGCGGATGAATAGATAACTACAGATTATTTTTGAGGTGGGTTTAATTGAAAACTGCTGTAAATTTACTACAAGCTGTCCTTTATAGTATTATTACTCTATTCCAATAGTTTTAAATCAACTTAAACTTAGGTAATGAGACATAATTAATTACACAACTGGTTTTTCTGTTCCCTGTTCCCTGTTCCCTGTTCCCTCTCTCAACAAATAAATTTAATTTTGTCCAACCACCTCACTAATATAGTTGCAAATTCTTAACGTTTATAAAGATATAAATCAGCTTGTTAAACTTTTGCTAACAGTTATCTCATGTTATAGATTTATTCAGTCAGCCATACTCGGAATTGTGTAATCTAAAAACAACTAAGCTAATAACTTCCTTGAGGTCTAATGACTCCTACGATTATGCGTCAGCTTTGGTCTATAGTTGAAGCCGCCCAAGCGGTGACACTCTTGCAGCTTGATGATGCCAGCTTGGTACAGTGGCTAGTCAAGCAAACTACAAAGCAAGCACTATTAGACCCTCACGAAACAGATTACTTGTGTGATTACATACAAGCAAAATTAAGCCTCATCCGTGATCTGGCTTATGAACGTCAGCAACCATAAACAGGTGATCAATTACCAACCTGTGGTAAATAACCTTCCACCAAACAATCAGAGCCAACCACACGCCAAGTAACACGCTCTAAAGACAATGCTTGAGTCATACTCACCAAACCTAAATCACCAACAGGGGTGGGAGCATGAACACCACCAATGATTTTGGGGGCGATAAAAGCTAGAATTTTTTGGATAGCCCCTTGAGCGATCGCACTTGCAGCTAAAGTACCGCCACATTCCCATAACACAGTACAAAAACCGCGCTCATATAAATAAGCCATAGCCTGATCAGGTGTCAACAACGGAAATTCAATCACTTCCACCCCCTTTTTGACCAACATTTCCTGAAAATCCTCTGAACAACCAACCTCAGTCAAAACCAAAGTCGGAGCATCAGATTCCCACAGTCGGGCATTTTCTGGCAAATTAAGCCGGCGACTCATCACCACCCGCAACGGATTACGCGCCCCTACCTGATGGCTAGTTAAGAAAGGATTATCATATCGCACCGTATTCCCACCCACAATTACCGCATCACAAGCAGTCCGCAACTGATGTACCTCACTCCGGGCATCAGGATTTGTCACCCAGGCACTATGTCCAGCACTGGTAGCAATTTTCCCATCTAAGGTCATAGCATATTTTAAAATTCCCAAAGGTCGTTTGTGGAGAATACGATGGACAAAACCCTCATTCAATTTACGACAAGCCGCCTCTTCTACCCCCACGACCACTTCTATCCCCGCCGCCCGTAATCGAGCAATTCCACCACCAGCTACCAAAGGATTAGGATCAACCATCCCCACCACTACCTTAGATACCCCCGCAGCAATCAACCCTTCAGAACAAGGGGGAGTACGTCCATAGTGGTTACAAGGTTCTAGGCTCACATAGATTGTAGAGCCACGGGCATCATCTCCGGCCGCTCTCAGTGCAAAAACTTCAGCGTGAGGCTCACCAGCACGGGGATGAAACCCTTCCCCGACAATCTTCCCATCCTTGACAATCACCGCCCCCACTAACGGATTTGGCGAAGTATACCCCAAAGCACGACGGGCTAATTCCAAACACCGTTGCATCATCTGGGAATCAAATTCACCACTTTCCATTTTTTTTGTTGTTGCTGTCACATCACCAAGGAAATTTTTGGCAGTCTCTTGGTTTAAAACCGCATCTGCTGAAGGTAACTCTGTAGAATTATCCATATTTACTAACTCTTAGGCAAATTTAGGTTTAATCTAACTAGCAATTTACGTTATTAGTGCGGTGCGTCAGATAGAGAAAATCTGTTAGATGCTCAATTATCGGGTCTGACGTGGTTGGTGAGCTTGCCGAACCACACCCTACAACAGATAAAATCCATAAGCCTTAACTCCTAGAAATTATGAATTATGAATTAATTTCATTTGTTGCCACCAACGATTTAAGGGATAATACACCACAGGAGCCCATAAACTACTCAGAATTGCTGAAGCTAAAGCGACTCGCTGGTAGTATGTCCAAATATCTTCCACTTTGCGTATATTTTGCCCGTTATCACCATCACCTATCAACGATAATTGCACGGCAAAAATCGTATCTGCCACCACGACCATCCCAAAGACAATTAAAGCAATAGAAATAAAGTCTTCTTGAATAAAACGCTGTTTCTGAATTAAACCAGTGAGCATCCCTACTATCCCTAAACTCACAGCATGACTAGGATTAGGTGATGTCATAGCATCTTGCAAAAGCCCCAAAACTATACCAGCAAAAGCACCAGCAAAAACTGAACGTTTAACACTCCAAGCTACTACCCAAATTAACAACCAGTTAGGGCCAATACCCAATAATTCCATCCCTGGTAAACGGGTTGGCAACATCATTAAACATAGTAGGACAGATCCAACTGTTACTGTCCAATCCAACATCAGACGACAGCTAGGATGCCAACGCTGGAGGGAGGGAACAAACCATTTGGATTTTCGCTCTGGCGTTTTTGCTCTTTTTTGTTGGTTGCCAGCAAATCCAGGAATTTTCATTATTTTTGTCAAAATTTCAGAATCTAATGAGATTTTTATCGAGATTGGTCTAGTAAATTAGGATTTTTACGGTCTTGGTTTTCTGGTTTAGGATATATTGTCACCCAATCTAAATACCGAATGGGGGGGAATAACTCAACTTTGGCTACAGATGCCGGGAGTTTCTTTAAATCCAAGGACTTTACTCTACCTATCGGTAGGCCAGCCGGAAATTTTTGGCTATAAGTGGAAGTAGAAACCAAATCTCCCACCTTGACGTTCGGTACTTTTTCATAAAACTCTAGCACTCCTTCGCTAGAAGCATCTCCTTGTACCACTCCTTTGGCGGCTGTACGGCTAATGGTTACACCTACCTGACTTTTTAAATCACTGATTAACAGCACACGGCTAGTATTAGGTGTAACACTTTCTATTAACCCTACCAATCCTCCTTCGGCTTTAACAATGAAGCCTTCTTGAATACCCTCTTTGCTGCCCCGGTTTAAGGTTACTTGTTGCCACCAATGGTCGGCACTGCGCCCCACTACCCGCGCTACAATTGGACGCATTTTCAGGGTTTCTTTTTCTACATAACCCACCAAATTTTGGAGTTTTTGGTTTTGACTTTCTAAATCAACTATCCGCGTTTGTAGTTCTAATAATTGGGCATCCTGAATACGTTCTTCAGGACTTATCCCCGGTTGTAATAGTTGAAATGGAGTGGTAATGGCTTGATACATCTCTAGTAGGAATGTTCCTTGATTCTGTCGCAATGTCCAAGCACTAACCAGTAATAGAGCTAACAGCCCTAATTGCAAGCCTTTATGATCCCACCAGCGTCTTATAGTAAACATTTATACCTACGTTTCTATATAGAATGATTAGAGAAAGTGGATTCTATAAAGTGATGTATACAGAATCCAGTATCTACTATTGCACCTTATGTTACATATTGCGAGAACGACCACTAAATACTCGTTCTAACTGCTTGAAGTTTTCTAATACGCGACCTGTCCCTAAAACAACACAGCATAGAGGATCCGCAGCAATGTGTGTGACAATTCCAGTTTCATGACTAATTAGAGTATCTATACCTTTGAGCAATGCACCACCACCAGCAAGCATAATTCCCCGATCAATGATATCAGATGCTAACTCCGGCGGAGTCCGTTCTAGTGTCCGTTTGACTGCTTCGATGATCACTGATAAAGGCTCTAACATACTTTCGCGGATTTCTGGGCCTTTAATGGTGACAGTTCTTGGTAATCCAGAAAGTAAGTGCAGTCCTCTGACTTCCATGATGGTATCTTCATCATCGCTGGTGGGATAGGCTGAACCGATACGAATTTTGATGTCTTCGGCAGTCCGTTCCCCAATAACTAAGTTATGGACTTTTTTCATGTAATGGATAATTGATTCGGTTAGCTCGTCTCCAGCAATCCGTACTGATTCACTAATTACTGTACCCTGTAGACTTAGCACGGCTACTTCCGTTGTTCCACCACCAATATCAATAATCATGTTGCCAGTGGGTTCTTGAACTGGTAAACCTGCACCAATAGCGGCTGCTACGGGTTCATCAATCAAATATACCTCTCTAGCTCCTGCTTGAGTAGCTGCGTCCATTACGGCTCTTCTTTCTACTCCTGTTACGCCACTGGGAATACCAATGACTATCCGTGGTAAAATTAGGGATCTACCTTCATTTACTCGCTGAATAAAGCTTTTGAGCATCAATTCTGCTGTGTCAAAGTCGGCAATGACACCATCTCGCAAGGGACGAACGGCAATTACATTACCTGGTGTGCGTCCAAGCATTTTTTTGGCTTCTTCTCCTACGGCTAGGGCTACCTTTTCATTTTGATCAATGGCAACCACTGAAGGCTCTTGGAGTACAATACCTTTACCAGACACATAAACAAGGGTGTTGGCTGTACCGAGGTCGATACCCATATCCCACGACGAGCGAAAGTTCCTGAAAAGACCCACGCGACTCTATGCCCCCTATTTGCATTACTTATAACTACAACAGTAAGACTTAATTGTGCTGGATTCTATGATTTTTTTGGGACTGATTCCAGTTGATCAGACTATTTTTTTCTATAGTTTTTGTCAATCTAGATTTAGGTTTCAGGCATTTTAATTTATTGTTATTAGACTTACTCAGTGTAATCATATAGTTTTTTGGGACTATTTTGCAGTTTTAATTTTATTGTTGGTTATCTAACATATTTTCAACATTTTTACAATCAGCTATTATAGAATTTATAAATGAGAAAGTACACCCGTACTGAAAGGTTATATTCATGAGTATCAATGTTGTCACTCTTGTGGGTCGCGTTGGTGGCGATCCAGAAATGAAGTATTTTGAGTCTGGTACAGTTAAATGCAGGTTAACGTTGGCAGTTAATAGGCGATCGCGCAATAATGATAAACCAGACTGGTTTAATCTAGAGTTGTGGGGAAAAACCGCAGAAGTGGCGGGGAATTATGTACGGAAGGGTAGCCTGATTGGGATTAAGGGCTTTTTAAAGTTTGACACATGGAGCGATCGCTCTACAGGAGTTAATCGTTCTTCACCAGTTATTCAAGTAGACCAATTAGAGTTATTGGGTTCTAAGCGAGACGGGGAAGGTGGTATGTCTGATATGTCTCCAGAGAATTTTTAATTCTGGGTGATGGGTGATTGGTGATGGGTGATGGGTGATTGGTGATTGGTTAATCTTCAAATCCGTGTCATCCGTGCAATCCATTAAATCCGTGTTCGTGATTGGTAATAAAAGATTTATTCCTCCCCTGCCTCCCCTGCCTCCCCTGCCTGCCCCCGGTCGGTGAGCGAAGTCGAACCGCTGCCTCCATTAATAACTAATTTGCAATGTCACAGAAGCTTGTACCTCTTGTTCACCAGCAACTATGGGCGTAGAAGCATCAGCGCTGAGTTTGGCAGCTTCAGCACGGTATAGCATGGGTGGTGGTGGTGGAGTAGCGCCATTAACTTGAATACTTACCACTTCTTTGGACTTTAATCCCAGGGTGGTGAAAACGGCTTCAGCTTGCTGTTGAGCGTCCTGTGTGGCTTTTTTCAGGGCTTGTTTTTGGGCAAGAGCGATCGCGCTATCACTGGCAACAAAAGTTACACCATTAATTTGGCTCGCCCCAGCCTTCACTGCTTCATCCAACAGCGAACCCGCCTGATCTGTAGAAATGCGAAATCTCACCGTGTTAGTGGCTGTATAACCAGTAATTCGTTGAGTATTATTACTGTAATTATAAACAGGATTTAGAGTCACACCTGTAGTTTCCAATTTTTCTACATTCCGGTTTTTCAGCAAAGCTACCACTGCCGATGATCTCCGGGCTGCTTCCTGCTGAACCTCCTGGGCTGTTTTACCTTGAACCTCTACACCCAAACTTACTTGCGATAAAGTTGTAGGAATGGTTTCCACACCACGGCCACTAACAGTTAAAGTACGCCATAATTGAATTTTTTCTTGGGCAGACACAGGTAAAGTAAAAGTTCCACATACCACCAAAGCCAAAAGCACCGTTTTACACCAATTTCTGTTCATCATATCTTCAACTCCTCCCAAATCAAGGTTTTGATTGTCTTACTACTTTAAACCGCGCTAGTTCCAAACTAAGATTCTCATGACAGCATCTTCTTTAACTTAGCAGGTAACACAAATTAATTTATACCTGCTATTAGTTTTTCAATTCATAGATGCCTACCAGAATAGAGTAAAAACAAGAAGAAGGATATTTAAAGAACCAATGCAGTTTTTAGACACAATCAACTTTTCTGTCCCTCTATTGGCAAACGCTACAGAAACCGTAGACAGTTCAATGGTGATAAAATCTGTATTACTGAGTCTAGTGGTAATTTACTTTGTCAGTAAACTTGGAGGAGAATTATCAAACAAAGTTGGTTTACCACCAGTTTTAGGTGAATTATTGGGTGGCGTAGTCATTGGTATCTCTATACTACATTTGTTGGTGTTTCCAGAAGGTAGCACCGATAGTTCTAGTTCATTGATTATGAATTTTTTGCAAACTACGGCTGGCTTAACACCAGAAGCCACACCTCAAGTATTTGCAGCCCAGTCTGAAGTAATTTCTGTATTAGCAGAACTGGGTGTGATCATCTTGCTGTTTGAAATCGGTTTGGAGTCTAACTTAAAAGAGTTAATGGCCGTTGGTATACAAGCCAGTGTTGTCGCTGTGGTGGGGGTAGTAGTACCCTTTGGTGCAGGTACTATTGGTTTAATGACCTTGTTTGGAATCAGTGCTGTCCCTGCCATTTTTGCTGGTGCGGCTTTGACAGCTACAAGTATTGGGATCACTTCCAAAGTTTTATCAGAAATAGGAAAACTCAATTCTAAAGAAGGGCAGATTATTCTGGGTGCGGCTGTAATTGATGACATACTGGGAATTATCGTTTTGGCCGTAGTTGCGAGTTTGGCTAAAGACGGTGAAGTGGATATTAACAAAGTCATTTATTTAATTGTCAGCGCCACAGGGTTTCTTTTGGGGGCGATTGTTTTGGGTAATATTTTCAATCAAACCTTTGTAGCGATCGCTGATAAACTCAAAACACGGGGTGGACTGGTAATCCCAGCATTTATCTTTGCCTTCATCATGGCATACCTAGCCGCAGTGATCCAACTAGAAGCAATACTGGGAGCTTTCGCCGCAGGTTTAGTCTTAGAAGAAACAGATAAGCGCAAAGAACTACAAAGGCAGGTTATACCCATTGCCGATATGCTAGTTCCTATTTTCTTCGTAACCGTAGGCGCGAAAACCGATTTGGGAGTTCTCAACCCCACAATCCCTAGCAATAGGGAAGGTTTAATTATGGCAACTTTCCTGATTGCAGTGGCAATTATCGGTAAAGTGGTTACAGGTTTGACAGTATTTGGTCAACCCGGAATCAACCGTTTAGCAATTGGGATTGGCATGATCCCCAGAGGTGAAGTAGGCTTAGTGTTTGCCGGTGTTGGTGCAGCCAGTGGCGCTCTCTCAAAACCACTAGGAGCAGCAATTGTTATGATGGTAATTCTCACCACATTTTTAGCTCCCCCTCTATTACGATTTGTCTTCCCAGACGAAACAACCACAGCCACTTTAGAGGCGGCTTCTGGAACTTCATTAGTAATAGAAAGTGATGTTATAACCTTGACAGACTCTCAGGAAAATGAGTTAAAATCGTAAAATTTGGCTGGAGAATATCCATCAGTCCTGGGTGTTAATTACTCAGGACTTATCAGCAATTTAAAATGATAAAAACTACTATTTACACCTTCACTACTCATTATAAGCAATCCTAAATCATTTATGAACACCTTTATTTCCCTATTGCCTGTTAAGAGTTACCTGGTATAGATTATGAGAGATTAATACTTCATGGAAACTTATCTTGATCAACCTCCGTCCTCTGTGATAGTCAATTTTTTGTCAGTTTGAATTTCCTATTGTATGTTTGGTTAAGGATCAAAATCAAAGGAAGCAGCAAATTCAGGGGGAACTCTTAAAAGAAAAAATTCATGTTTTTAAACATGAGATGGAAACGATGATTCTGTTTTTTTGTGTTACGCATCTCAAAAAACATCTTTTTTTTCAACTGAGCTTTAAACTCAGAACTAAAGTTTCTTATCTGTTCCCTGTTCCCTGTTCCCTGTTCCCTGTTCCCTTCTTCGTAAAAGTTTAATTGGTGATGGCGTGCAGATTGACCAAAATTCTGAGATATTAACAATTTTCGTGAATGCAAATTAGGAGTAAGAACTGTGAAACTACACTGGTTAATCCCCAGCACTTTTGGCACTATCTTCATGTTATCATCGCCGGCCATGGCCGCAAAACTAGAATCGTGGCGGTTTGATAGCAATCAAAATCGACTAGAAATTAAAACCTCTAGTGCCGTTCAACCCCAAGCCCAACTAATATTTAACCCCACACGCTTGGTAGTTGACTTACCGGGAATTACATTTGGGCGATCGCAATTAACCCAACCGGTTGGTAGTAAAATTCGTGCTGTTAGGGTTGGGCAATTTAACCCACAAACAACACGCATCGTCGTCGAAATCGCCCCTGGTTACACTCTAGACCCCAATCAGGTCAAATTTGTCGGCAACACTCCCAGCACTTGGACAGTGCAAATACCAGACCCACAACCAGAAACTACAAAAACTTCCACCAATAATACTTACAATTTAGTCAGTATAGATTCTCCTTCCTCACCAGAATTTTCGCCTATTGCCAGTAACACTGGGGGAACAAATCAAATTGAGAGTCTACAACCTACAGGGGATGGATTTTTTATTCGCACCAGTAGCCGTAATACTCCGGTTCAAATTAATCGTAGCAATGATAGGTCTACGATTTTTATGGATATTTCGGGGGCAACTCTATCACCCCAACTAACCAAAAGGAATGTAACAGTTAATCGGCATGGTGTAAAAGCGATCGAATTTACCCAACTGCAAACAAAACCATCATCAGTCCGCGTCACCTTGCGGGTAGATGAAAATAGTCCAGACTGGCGGGTACTTAACAGTGTTAATGGTTTGGTACTTCTACCAAACAAGAGTTTGGTTAATTTACCGAATAAAAGTAATAATCAGTCCCCACCTCCAGCCTTTACCAACAACCCATCATCTATTAACACCAACAGCCTAGCAACTATTCAATCTGTAGAGCTAGGAGATAATGAAACCCAACTGATCATTAGATCTGACCAAAATATCTCCGCCACTGCTGGCTGGGACAGAAACACTGGTTTATTTCGCATTAGTATACCCAACGCTAAATTAGCTAATCAGGTCAAAGGTCCGGCTTTCAAGGCTAACAGTCCCCTCCTCAGAGTTCGCTTACAAACCCAAACGCCGAATACAGTAGTTGTTTTACTTCAACCAGCATCCGGTGTACAAGTTGGTTCTCTGAATCAAGTTAGCAACCAGGTTTTAAACCTTGAATTAAGGCGATATAGTGCAGCTAAACCCCCGATTATTTTACCCCCCTTACCAGGACCTAATAGCGGTCAGCTACCAGACCCCAATATTAAAACTCCCCAAACCCGTCCCCGTCCTGTACTTCCCAAAGGTAAGTTAGTCGTCGTCATTGATCCTGGTCATGGTGGCAAGGATCCAGGGGCGATCGGTATTGACAAAATCAATGAGAAGGATATAATTCTCCCCATTAGTTTAAGAGTAGCCGAAGTTTTGCAACGGAACGGTATTCAAGTAGTGATGACTAGGGACTCTGACTATTTTGTGACTTTGCCGGGACGAGTAGCCATAGCCGAACGTGCCAACGCTGATGCTTTTGTTAGTATCCACGCTAACTCAGTTGGTCTAAATCGCCCAGAAGTTAGTGGATTAGAGACTTATTATTACGAAAGTGGACTGGGTTTAGCTCGCGCTGTCCATAACAAAATTCTGCAAAATGTGAATGTTAGAGACCGGAAAGTGCGAAGAGCCAGATTTTTTGTCCTGAGAAAAAGCTCTATGCCCTCAATTTTAGTGGAAACCGGTTATTTAACAGGTCGAGAAGATATCGCCAAACTCAGAACCGTAAGTTACCAAAATCAAATGGCCGAGGCGATCGCCCAAGGAATTATCCAATATCTCAAGCAAAGGTAAACCAAATATTAGTAGTTTTCATAATTCTCCACCCTGAAAAAATTTCTGGGCTTCTGCAATTGGTCAAGACCACTACAACAGTTGTGCATTTTTCAAGTAATCTGATGCTTTGTAGCTCAAAATCGGCTTATCCTTAGAGCATGGTAAAATACCCAAGCAAATCTAAAGTTTAGGCAGCGATCGCGTAGCATCAAAGAATTGACTACTCCCGTAAATGCAAATCAGGAGAAAGGACTGTGAAACTACACTGGTTAATCCCCAGCACCTTTGGAGCTATCCTCACGCTATCATCGCCGGCCACGGCTACGAAATTAGAATCTTGGCGATTTGATAGCAACCAAAATCGACTGGAAATAAACACCTCTATTCCCGTTCAACCCCAAGCCCAACTGATTTTTAACCCCACACGTTTGGTAATTGATTTACCGGGAATTACTCTTGACCGTTCCCAGTTAACTCAACCCATTGGTGGTAAAATTCGTGCCGTTAGAATTGGACAATTTGACCCGCAAACCACACGCATCGTCGTGGAACTCGCTCCAGGCTACACCCTAGACCCCAAACTGATCAAATTTGTTGGTACAACTCCCAAGCGGTGGTTAGTACAATTACCAACACCAGAAACATTAGCGACTATTCCCTTATCAGATATTCCTGACCAACAATTAGAAACCACCGCCACTACCCCACCAACTCCTAAAAATATTTATAATCTGCTGAGAAGCGCTCCTGTCACCTCCAACAACCAATCCATCCAAGTCGAGAACTTACAAGTCACAGGTGACGGTTTTTATATTCGCACCAGTGGCGGAAATCCCCAAATAGAAATCAACCGTACCCAAGATAATCAAACAATCAACATCGACATCGCCGGCGCAACTTTATCTGCCAATCTACTAGAACAACGAGAACTGCTAATTAATCGTTACGGTGTCACAAGTATTGAATTTATTCAACTTCCCAACAGTTCACCCACTGTTCGTCTCAGCTTAAAGGTCAATAACAACAGTCCAGATTGGCGGTCATTATCTAGTGGGAATGGCGGCTTTGTTTTACTACCAGATCGTAATTCTACATCAGCTACAAATAATCCACCAACAAACAACTCACCAGCAACTATTCAATCTATAGAACTAGCTGGTAATAGTACGCAACTCTTAATTAAAGCCGACCAAAATTTATCAGCCACCGCTAACTGGGATAGAAGCACAGGCTTATTTCGGATCATTATTCCTAATGCTACCTTAGATAATCAGGTAACAGGCCCAACTTTTGATGCCAATAGTCCGATTCTGAGAGTACGTCTACAATCTCAAACACCCAATACTGTAGTTGTCTCCATTCAACCCGCATCGGGAGTACAAATTGGTACACTCAACCAAATTACTAGCAAAATTCTCGCATTACCATTACAACGCTTTCAGGGAATTAGACCCCCCACCAGTTTACCTCCATTAAGATTAAGTAACCAGGGACAAATCCCAGACCCCAATACCAATAATTTTCCCCTACGGACACCAATACCGAATGGAAAATTGATAGTAGTGATTGATCCTGGTCATGGTGGTAAAGACCCCGGCGCGCCTGGTTTAGGTGGATTATTAGAAAAAGATGTGATTTTACCGATTGGTAAAAGAATTGCTAGGGTTTTGGAACAAAATGGGGTACAAGCCGTATTAACAAGAGATGCTGATTTTTTCGTGGAACTCCAAGGACGAGTGGATATAGCAAAGCGGGTCAACGCCAATTTATTTGTCAGCATTCATGCTAATTCAGTTGGGAATCGCCCTGATGTTAACGGCTTAGAAGTATATTATTACGATAGCGGTTATCAATTAGCAGAAGCAGTCCGTACAAATATTCTCCAGAGTATCAGCACCATCAAAGACCGAGGAACTCGCAGAGCTAGATTCTATGTTCTCAGAAAAAGCTCGATGCCCTCGATTTTAGTAGAAACAGGTTATATGAGTGGACGTGAAGACAATCCCCGTCTAGCATCACCAGAATATCAAGACCGCATGGCTGAGGCGATCGCCTATGGTATTCTCAAGTATCTACAGAGAAGGTAAAAGCCCCTGCCTCCTGCCTATATTGACAGTTATTAAAGTGGCACTATTGGTACTTGTTATTGAATTTAACCGTGATAGTCTACCTCTTGTGTGTGATGAGTAAGTTGAAACACAGGAGTACTTGGGGGGGAAACACGGTAACAATCCCAAGTGCTTTTTATTTTTGCAGATAATTTTGATCCAACAAATTATAAAAATGTGGGCTAATATACTTGCCATTTAGTTTAATGAGTGATATTCTAGATTCGTGTGAGGAGCAAAGTTAAAACAAAAAACGCCTGGGGTGGAAACACGGTAACACTCCTGGGCGTTTTTTAATGGTTAGATAATGAGAACTAATTAGGGTTTGATGAAAAAGTCTTTTCATTAGGGCTAGGAGTCAGGAGTCAGGAGTCAGGAGTCAGGAGTCAGGAGGAAGAATTAACGTAAGTTGCTAGTTAGATCAAATAAAGGGTTTACAACCCACGGAGGTGGGTTTCGATTGTGTAGCCGCGACTTCTAGTCGCCAGGGCGAGTACAAATTTAGACTTTTCAAACACCCTCTTAGAAATAATTTATGAGTCCTATATATCCGGTAATTAAATGTACATAACCTCACATCATTATAGGACTCCTATTTGAGTTTTGAACATACACGTAGGGTGGGCATTGCCCACAATCTGTGGGTTTTAATCGGCATTGCCCACACTACTAACCTAAGTTGCTAGTTAGATCAAATTAAGGTGCGTCAGAAACTTAAAATTAGTGATTTTAGCCTAAATTATTCTGTCTGACGCACCCTACACATTACAAAATATCCGCAAAATTAATAACTAGCAACTTGAGTTACTACAATACTTGGATTTATTTAGAAATATTAAATACAAACTATAAAATATCTGAAAATTAAAATTAGCAACTTTGGTTAATTACAGTAATAATCTCCTTATTCCGTTACATTTTTATGTGAAACACTTGATGTAAGGAAAGTTAAGAATAAATACTTACGCTATGCAACTTGTATTAAGTTAGAGTAAAGTTATCAAGGTAAAAAGTCAATTAAAAAAAAACTTAACCTTCCGAACAATGATCGGCGTTGTATGATGAAGTCTAGGCGATCTACCAAAAAGTCTCAATCCAATAATACAGATGAACAAGATAATCAAGACGAATTATTTCCTATTGTCGGCATAGGAGCATCAGCAGGGGGTTTAGAAGCATTTACAGAACTATTGAGCCATTTACCAACGGATACTGGTATGGCGTTTGTCCTAGTTCAACATTTGAGTCCCCATCAAAAAAGCTTATTGACAGATATTCTTTCTAGATCAACGGAGATGGCTGTAACGGAAATACAGGATGGTATGCCTGTAGAACCGAATCATGTTTATGTCATCCCCCCTAATAGTCAAATGACGATCGCTAATGGAGTGCTAAAACTCAGTCCCCTGGAAAAAGTGCGGGGAATGCCAGTCACAGTCGATATTTTTTTAATATCCCTGGCACAAGAGAGAGGAAACAAAGCCATTGGTGTGGTGCTGTCAGGGGGAGATGGAGACGGAACTAGGGGACTAGAAACAATCAAAGGGGCTGGTGGTATTACCTTTGCCCAGTGTGAAGCTTCAGCTAAAGTTAGTAGTATGCCCAACACAGCGATCGCTTCCGGGTATGTAGATTTCATTTTAACACCAAGAGCGATCGCTGAAGAACTAGCGAAAATTAGCCTACATCCATACATCAAGCAATCACCACCAGAAAGGCAGCTTGAAACAATGGCAGGAGATGCCCTTTCGATTATTTTTAGTTTACTCAAAGCCTCTAAGGGAGTTGACTTTAACTTATACAAACACACTACCTTGAAGCGGCGGATCTTGCGGCGGATGATGCTGTACAAACTTGAAAAAATCGAAGATTACGCCCAATATCTCCAAAATCACCCAGAAGAAGTAACCGCACTATATCAGGATGTTTTGATTACCGTCACCAGTTTTTTCCGAGATCCCGAAGCCTTTGAAGCTTTAAAAACCACAGTATTTCCCCTGATTGTCAAAGATCGAAAACCCGATTTACCTATCCGCATCTGGGTAGCGGGATGTGCGACAGGGGAAGAAGCCTATTCCATTGCCATCAGCTTACTGGAATTTTTAAGCAATCAAGTCATTAATATTCCCATTCAAATTTTTGCCACAGATATTAATGAAATTGCCATTGATAAAGCCAGAAGTGGCATCTATAAACCCAGTCAAGTTGCAGATATCTCTCCAGAACGATTACAACGCTTTTTTATTCTCGTTGATGGTAACTACCAAATTATTAAAGCAGTACGAGAACTGTGTGTTTTTGCCCGTCATAACTTGATCTCTGACCCACCATTTTCTCGGCTCGATTTAATTACTTGCCGAAATGTTCTCATTTATTTAGGATCTCCTGTACAGAAAAAACTCCTACCGATTTTTCATTATGCACTTAAATCCACAGGTTATTTGATGTTAGGAAATTCGGAAACAGTGGGCGAGTTTACTGAATTGTTTACCATGGTTGATAGAAAATACAAAATCTATTCCCGGAAAATAGCATCAGTTCGACTGGCTATGGATCTACTTTCTAATAATCACACCCCAGAAATTGTAACTATTCAGCCCCATATCAACGAAAATACTCTTAGTGAATTAGAAATACAGAAAGAAGCTGACAGAATTGTGTTACGTCAATATGCTCCTGTTGGGGTAATTATCAATAACGAACTGGAGATTGTGCAATTTCGGGGACAGACTGCACCCTATTTACAACCGGCACCAGGCAGACCCAGCTTCAATGTATTAAAAATGGTCAAGGAGGAATTAAGACTAGATTTACGAACTATTATTCACCAGGCTAAAAAGCAAGCGATCGCGGTAAGCAAAGAAGGGTTACAAATTAGAGAAGATAATCAAATTAGGTTTGTAAGGGTAGATGTAATTCCTTTTAAACCTGCTGGCACAGAAGAACATTTCTTTTTAGTTTTGTTTCAAGATATACTCCAGTTAGAGAATAATGTAGAGCAAATAAATCCACCTCTATCGAAATCTGATCAAAGTAAAGACAGCAGCAAGGAAGAAGAAATTAGCCGACTCAACCAAGAGTTATCTAGCACGAAAGAATATCTGCAATCAATTATAGAAGAACAGCAAGCTACTAATCAAGACTTGAGAGCAGCTAACGAAGAAATTCTTTCTAGTAACGAAGAATTACAAAGTACGAATGAAGAACTAGAAACGGCAAAAGAAGAGATTCAAGCCAGCAATGAAGAACTCAACACAGTTAACGACGAACTACAACGACGGAATATAGAATCAACTCAAGTTAACAATGATTTACAAAATCTGCTGAGTAACATCAATATTCCAATTCTGATGTTGGCGGGTGATTTACAGATTCGTCGTTTTACTCCAGCAGCCGGCACAGTTTTTAATCTGATTGCCTCAGATTTGGGGCGGCCTTTTAGTGATATCAAACACAAATTAAATATCCCCGATTTAGAAGCACAAATTTTAGAGGTGATTAGCTCCCTAAACTTGAAAACCCAGGAAGTGCAAGACCAGCAGGGACATTGGTATGATCTCCGCATCCGACCATATCGAACCATAGATCATAAAATTGAAGGTGCGGTGGTGGTGTTGATTGATATTGATGCCCTCAAGCGTAGTACCGACCAACTGAGAGCATCCCGCGATTACGCCCAAGCAATTGTAGATACAGTGCGTCAATCTCTGGTGGTGTTAGATGTAGATTTGCGGGTGATTAGTGCCAATGAATTTTTCTATGATACCTTCCAGGTGACACGAGAGCAAACAGAACAGCATTTAATTTATGAAATTGGTAATGGCCAGTGGAATATTTCCCGATTGCGATCGCTCTTAGAGGAGATTTTACCCTTACAAAACCAATTTCAAGATATGGAAATAGAACATCACTTCGAGAATATTGGCTTTAAAGTCATGCGGCTCAAGGCCAGGAGAATGACGCAAATCGACAATAAACCTTTAATTTTGTTGGCAATTGAAGATATTACCCAGCAGAAACAGTTGGAAACCGAACGGATTCAACTTCTTAATCAAGAACAGTCAGCCCGTAGTGCAGCCGAGTCAGCCAACCGCGCCAAAGATGAGTTCTTGTCTATTCTCTCTCACGAACTGCGAAACCCGCTCAATGCCCTCTTGGGCTGGTCGCAATTGCTACGCACCAACCAGTTAGATCCAGCAAAAACGGAACAGGCGCTAGAAGCTATTGAGCGCAGTGCCATAGCGCAAAACGATCTAATTAGCGATTTGTTAGATATCTCGCGGATTAGCTTAGGTAGATTAAGGATGGATGCTCAAACAGTTGATCTGGTTTCAATTATTGAAGCAGCGATCGCTGTTGTGCAGTTATCAGCAGAAGCGAAAAATATTCAGATCACATCTAGATTAGATCCCACACCTCAAAAAATTATCGGCGATCGCAGTCGATTACAGCAAGTTTTCTGGAATATACTTTCCAACGCCATTAAATTCACCCCCAGCGGAGGCAGAATTGATGTCACCCTAAGTTATACTAATTCCCAAGCTCGAATTGAAATTAAAGACACAGGCCAAGGCATTACACCTGAATTTCTACCCTATATTTTCGAGCGATTCCGACAAGCTGATGGTGGTAAAGGGCGATCGAATCCCGGATTGGGATTGGGTCTGTCCATTGTCCGTCATTTAGTAGAACTCCACGGTGGTACAGTTGAAGCAGAAAGTCCCGGTGTAGGACAAGGATCAACTTTTACAGTTATTTTACCTCTGCAAATCCAGCAACAAGATATTTCTATTTTAATGACCAGAAAGCCGGTTATTTCTTCAGAGGAAATGCAGTTATCAACTCGCAATATTGGATCTTTAGAGGGTGTGCGGGTGTTGATTGTAGATGACGAAGCAGATATCCGTCAATTATTTACAATTATCCTGGAAGATCGTGGTGTGCAAGTAACATCAGTCTCCTCAGCCAGTGAAGCAATATCAACCATAATTGACAATCCTGGAAGTTTCGATGTGTTGTTATCTGATATTGGTTTACCCCAAGAAGACGGTTATAGTCTAATTCGACAAGTGAGGGCGCTAGATGAGTCAAAAGGGGGCAAAATTCCCGCCGCCGCCCTGACAGCCTATGCTGGGTATACAGAACACACAGAAGCCTTAGCCGCCGGATTTCAAATGCACATCCCCAAACCCGTAGAACCCAACCAATTAATATCTATAGTTGCTTCTTTAGCTGGACGAGTCGGTAGTGATTAGTCTTGGAAGTAGAGGGTTAATTAAAAATAGCAGAAAATCAAAATTAATCCTGTTCCCCTCCTCCCTTGCCTCTGACAGGTGTAGGTATTTGACAATGAACAAGAGTTATACTAAAAACGGTTGGGACATGGACTTTTACAAAATTACAACAAACCCAGATTTGTAGGGGTTTAGCAGTGCTCATTGGTGTCAACTTAAGATTAAATCGGCGGTTAAAAACCGCATCTACACAGGCAAAACCCACCTCCGTGGGTTTCAGATCCTCGATTTTTTCTGAGTCCGCGCAGGCGGACTTTGTTTGTGTAGCCGCGACTTCCAGTCGCCGGGGCTTAAGTTGACACGTATGAGCAGTGCTAAACCCCTACCCACAGAATCAAATAATTAAGCCGTGCTTAGTATAGCAAAAAGAAGTGAGAAAATCAAGGAAGAGATAGGGGTGCATGGTGGGAAAAAATGCTGAAAAACGAGCAACTCAAACAATGTCTAAGAGTCTATGGACTCCACTCCACGCTAAAATACATCGAACTATCCGCGCTCGTCGCTTGTTTGCACCTAACCAACGGCTATTAGTGGCTGTTTCTGGTGGACAGGATTCTTTATGTTTAATTAAATTATTATTAGATTTGCAACCCAAATGGAAATGGGAGTTAGGAATCGCCCACTGTGATCATCGTTGGCGTGCTGATTCTCAAGCTAATGCCCTTCATGTAGAAAACTTAGCTAAAACTTGGGAAACGTCATTTTTTTTAGCCACGGCTCAAGAAGAGGTAAATAGCGAGGCTAGGGCGAGGAATTGGCGTTATCAGGCTTTGACTAATATTGCCCAAATTAATAATTATCAATATATTGTCACAGGACACACCGCCAGCGATCGCGCTGAAACTCTCCTTTATAATTTAATTCGGGGTACCGGTGCAGATGGTTTACAGGCTTTAACTTGGGAACGTCCATTAACTGACAAAATCATCTTAGTCCGTCCACTGCTAGAAGTGACTCGTTCCCAAACAGAGCAGTTTTGTCAAGAGTTTAATTTACCAATTTGGGAAGATTGCACCAACCAAGATCTACAATACGCTCGCAATCGGATTCGTCGCGAGTTAATACCATATTTACAAAAAAATTTCAACCCCCAAGTTGAAGCGGCTTTAGCCCAAACAGCCGAACTGTTGCAGGGGGAAGTGGAATATTTAGAACAGGCCGCCCAGCAACTACTAGAAGCAGCAATGAGTCCAGAGGTTTTTCCCCTGCGGATAAATCGCCTAGTGTTACAGGAAGCACCATTAGCTTTACAAAGACGGGTGATGCGTCAGATATTACAAAAAATATTACCTGAAGCACCCAGTTTTGAACATATTGAAAAATTAACAGCTTTAATTACAGCCCCGAACCGTTCCCAAACTGATCCTTTTCCTGGTGGAGCGATCGCCCAAATAGAGGATAATTGGATCTACCTAAGATGCTAACAACTCCGGTACAGAGAGCAAATCTTGAATCGTTTGGCGCATTTCGGTGATAGCTTGTTGTTGATGATCACCACTTGCTTGGACTTGAGTTAAGGATTCGGCGATCGCTTGCAGTTTCAATCTTAACCCATCTAAAGCATCTTGAATTGGTCTTAGCGCCTCTTGATAAAGATTAACTTTAGCCCAACATTCTATAGATGAAGTTTTTAAGGCCGTTATATTTTCCTCAATTCTCCCTACTTCTTGACGACTTTCTTCCAGATTATGGGTTTGATTGGTAATCATTCCTTGGGTCTGGTCAATATCAATGCCTAATTGCTCAATATCCCGTTCTAGATTTTGCAATTCCTGGGATTTTTTTTGTCGCAGGGCTTCAATTTCCAACATGACTGGACGAAAATCAATGTTGTTATTTATTTGTTGATTAGCATCTGTGTACCCTAATCTTTGTAGGAGTATGACTTGGTGTTGTCTGAGGATATTCTGTCTTTGGAGTAAACTGCGCCGTTGTCCCACCAAAGTTTCATTGAGCATTTGATAGAGACCTTCTTCTTCAATCAATTCTGCTCGCAAATGATCGAGATTTTGTCCATAGGGAAATTGAATCTTTTTTCGTAGTTCTTCTATAGTTTCTTGCTTATATTTGAGTTCTTGTTCTTGATCTTGTACAAAGGTTGAATCTTGGTTTAATTTTTCCTGCAAATCTTGTACCATTTGTTGCAGGTCTTCCCTGGGCATATTTTGTAAACTTTCCACATCAACTTGATGCCCAAAAACTGCATCCCCAGAATTAGCAGCTAAGGATTGAATGTGTAAATATAAATCTTCTTGCAACCGTAACTGATCTTTAAGGATGCGAACAAAATCTTGCTTGCTTGCCAGTAGGGTAATATTTTTATGTAAATTAGCTACTTGTTGCTCCAGAGAATTTTGGATCTGTTGACATTGGTTTTGGCGATCGCCCAACATAGTTTCTAGACGCTGATATTCCTCCTGCTGTTGATGGGCTAGAGTCCGTTGCAGTTCCATTTGTTGCCAATGGGGGTTAAGAGCAGCTTGTTGTCTTTCGACCAATTCAAAGGCAAAATTCAGATTTTCCCGCACAGTTTCCGTGGTGACAACATTGCTAGATAAGCGATTGAGTAAATCCACCAGTAGACGACCGCGCTCCATGTCCAGAGCCTGACCCTGTTGACAATTCTCTGCCGCGATTTGCTCTAGTCGGCGTTGTTCACCCCGTAAATGTTCCCAAGCTCCTTCTAGTTCCTGACGATTCCGATCAACTTCTATCCGTAACTTTTCCGCCTTTTGCCTAATTTGCTGAACTTCTTGCTTTTCTGTTTCCAGGTTTTGCAAGGACTCTTCCAATTGTTGCACCTGTTCGTAGCGTGCTTCCATGTCCATTTCCCGGCGATTTAACTCCTGGACTTGGATCAGGAGAGCCTTTTTCCATTCATCAATTTCTTCTTCTTTGAGCTTAAATTTTTCCAATTGGCGGGAAAAATTCTGCAAAATATTAACTAATGGTCGTCCTGCGTCTTGAATCCTCTGGACGTGACGGTTTGCACTGAGTTCTACTAGCACCAGTGCGCCATCATTTAATTTGCTTGCTTCCTCAGCAACAATTGTTTCTTCCGAAACAGTGATCCAATTTTGGTCGCTTCTTTGACAAGCTAACAACTTTAGTTCTGTTTTGGCACCACCACTGAGCAAGCCGCCTTTCTGCTTTTGCACTTCTGCTAAATACAGCACACTATTAGTCCTTTTGAAGCAGTTTTATTCCGTGTTTTGAAATATGTCTGAAATGATTTGGTTTGCTTGTGTGTTCAACTTGAGTTTAGCCGCACAAGCCTGATGAAACTATTGATAGGTGTAAATTCTCACAACTTATTCATTTATCTCTACCTATTACGGGCTATTTAAAATCAGGGTTCGAGATTTTTTCCTATATTTTGTACTGATGCACCAAATAATGACTTCCGTGTGATTACTACCTTTGCTAAAGTACATGATCAAAGTTTAACCTTTTTAGGGTAACATCTCTTTTTCTAAACTAATCTTACAGGTAATAGTTTTGCTAGTAAACTACCTCATCACTCCAATTGCAAGATGAGGGGATTAAAGTCCACAATTAGTCAAGTAATCTTAACTAGAGTACCCAGGAGTGCTTTTAACCTCAATGCAGGGAAATTTAACAGAAATTGATATTGGCAGTATCCTAACATTGATTGAATTAGGACAACGCACGGGGCAATTATGGGTAGAATCCCATTATTCTAGCCAGAGCAACAAACTGAATACTGATGAGAGTTTCCAGAACTTTCCGATCTGGGAAAATCGCTCTCAGTCTTGGTTTGTATTTTTTTTGAATGGTAAAATAGTCTATGGACAAGTAGGTAATAATACCTTATCTCGCATTGACGATTATTTGCGTCATTACCGAATCGAGAAGGGATTGGATAAAATGCAGTTGGACTTCCCTGAGTCCAAAAATTCTCCAGAATATGCCTATCTGTGGGAACTGCTAGAGCAAAATATTATTAATCCCAAAATAGCTCGGAATATTATTCAAGGCTTGGTGCATGAGACCCTGTTCGATTTGCTAAATTTACACCAAGGTAGTTTTATTTTCGATTTAGGTACAGCACTTGCACCCCAATTAACCACCTTAGAAATTTCCCCCTTGAATACCAAAATTACCAAACAGGTGCAAGAGTGGAAGCAACTATATCCACATATTGAATCACCGGAACAGTTACCAATTTTGGCTGATATAGCTAGGGTCAACTCCTCCTTACCACCAGCAACAGTTAGTAAATTACAGAAATGGGCTGATGGTAAGACCTCCATTCGTCAATTAGCTCGCCATCTGGACAGGGATATTTTAACCGTTGCCAAGGCCATATATCCTTATGTACAACAGGGGTGGCTACAATTAGTATATTCAACCCATACCAATGACGGAGAAACAAAAAATTGGGCGCAGGTAGACAAAAGGCAGGGAAGGATAGTATGTATTGAGGATGCGATCGCTATCTGTGAAACAATAGAGACAATCTTAAAATCCCAGGGGTATGAAGCGGTTTCCATTACCAATCCCCTAGAAGCATTCAGTCTGATTTTTCAATTCCAGCCAGATCTAATTCTCTGTGATATTACCATGCCAGAACTTGATGGTTACGAAATTTGCGCTATGTTACGACATTCTACAGCCTTTCGATTTGTCCCAATTATTATGCTAACTGGTAAAGATGGATTTATTGATCGAGTCAGAGCCAGGATGGTCGGAGCAACAGATTATTTAACCAAACCATTCACAGCTACGGAACTGCTGATGCTCGTAGAACAGTATATCAACACCAGATCCTTCCGGCATACAACAAACAATACAGAAGACTTGTTGATTTGATTGAAGATAGGGTAAAAAATATTATCACCAAATCAGCTATTCTGGGTAAACAACCATAGATATACAGTAAAATACATTCAATCTATGAAGCAATAGAATTAATTTATACAGTTAATATAGGATAGGAACAAGGAAATATTCCAGTTAGAAACCGCTAAATCAGGAGGTAAACAGGCATCTATGAGTACAGTTTTAATCGTGGAAGATAGTTTGGCACAAAGGGAGATGATTACAGATCTACTCAAAGCCAGTGGATTAACAGTAACCCATGCTGGTGACGGAGTAGAAGCTTTGGAATCCATTCAAAGCACACCCCCCGACTTGGTGGTATTAGATATTGTCATGCCCCGAATGAACGGGTATGAACTTTGTCGGCGTTTAAAATCCGACCCCAAAACCCAAAATGTTCCTGTGGTCATGTGTTCTTCTAAAGGAGAAGAATTTGATCGCTACTGGGGCATGAAACAGGGTGCAGATGCTTACATAGCCAAACCATTTCAACCAACCGAGTTGGTAGGAACAGTCAAACAACTGTTACGAGTCTTAGGAGGATAAAAAACTAAAAATATGGTCAGCAAACCAGACTTCTTGAGTGGCAGCGGCCAAGACCAATTTCGCCCGGAATTACAACTAGAAAGTCCCGAAGGTGAGTTACATCTGCGATTCTTCATTTCCTCACAACAGGAGTTTGCCTTACCAGCCACTGGTATCCGGGAGGTGATAGAACTAAGTCCTGATCGAATTACACCGATTCATAACGCTTCTCCATTACTTTTGGGTACTCTAAACTTACGCGGCCGATTAATTTGGGTAGCTGATTTAGGGCAATTTTTAGGGGAATCAACCCCATTAAACACAGATAGGTCTGATATACCAGTGATTGCTATTGAAGATCAAGATACAATAGTCGGTCTAGGTGTAGAAGAAATATGTGGGATGGATTGGCTTGATGTACAACATCTGATGCCAACCAATAATGTATCAGATGCCATGGCCCCGTTTTTGCGTGGTGAATGGTTATTAAATCAGACAAATCAGTGTTTACGACTACTTGATCAAACAGCAATTTTAAGAAGTGCGCGGTGGGCAGGATGAATTTCGGAGGAATAAAATGGCTATAAGTATAAATGATCATAATCCAACCTATCAACAGGCAATAACAGCCTATGTTGAACAAAAGTATGAAGATGCGGCTGTTTTAGTTGATAAAGTAGTACAACATTCACCAGATGATCCTAGTTCTCGTTTATTGCGGGGTCATGTATATTATGTTTTGCAGGATTATGAAATAGCTCAGGCAGAATACCAAAGAGTGTTGAACTTGACAGAAGATGAAGAAATTCTCAACTTTGCCAATATTGGTCTTGAGAATATTAGTCAGGCAATGCCGACCAGACTCAAAGACTCAGACAGCCAACAGGGTGGTAATGAGGATTTCTATATCAATGAAATGTCTAACGGTCGTCTGGCAACAGAGGATACAGAACTACTGGATATGGGGGTAAATGATTTAAATAGTTTTGATCTAGAAGGGTTAGAAAATCTGGAACACCCAGCTGGAAACGATCCTTTTGGCGCAGCTATAGATGACAATAGCAATTTCGGACACACAGAAGAAACCTCCATTATGTTTGGGGATGATCCCTTTGCCGTAGATTCACAAAATGAAGATAGTGACCAGGCCACAAGACTAGAGTTACCACATTTTTGGCAAGAAGATAATCCCCTAGATGAATTAGAAATTTCTAGTGAGGAAAACACGATAATTAGTCAAAGTAATAATTATTCATCTATGGCGAAAACAATTTTAAAAACGCCAAATAGTGAAGAAAATAATTCCTTTGGCACATTTATGGAATCAGAAATGAGTCTGGAAACTGTAGATTTTGCCGCCAATAACTTCAATGAACAAAATACTAAATTAGATACTAGGGAAGAAGCGACAGAAGTTAGATCAAGTTCAAACTTCAATAGTTCAACGTCCTCTTATTTGAATGGGAATTTATCCTTAAATGAAGAGGAAGAGGTGTCTTCACCGGACAATATAGATCAGAGTCAGTTTGTGGATGATGGTTTTGATCTAGAGGCATTTGAATCGGCCTTTGGGGCAGAAAACTTTGCCTCCTTTGAAGAAACCCAGCATAGTGAGGCAAAATCCCAGCAAAATACCGGATTTTTAGAGGATTTTGACGAATTTGATGATTTAGGTAATATACCAGGCTTTGAATTGACAGAGGAGGTAGATTTTAGGAATCACCAATTGGGATCTGAGCCAGTAGAGGATCATTTCAATTCTAGTACCTTTAGCGATCGCCCTTCAGGAGAAGATTCAGCCGACCTCCGTAAACGAGAGGAAGAACTATTCACCATTACAGGCGCTCAAGAAGTAGTCCCAGTCTTTAGCCAATCAGATACTCCCAGTGTCAATATAGAACCCACCGTCAACGTTGAACAAGGTGCCTTTGCATTCCTAGAAAACGCCTCCCTAGACACAAAACAATGGTATCTAGCCGGTGCTGTAGGTTTAGCCTCAACAGTAATAGCTGCCGTCATTGGTTTTGCCGCCATGGAATTTACCCCACCCCAACAACGGGAATCAGTCAGAAATACAGGACTGGTCATGGCTTTATCCGCAGGAATTGCCGGTGCTGTCACCGCAGGATCTGTGGGTACCCTCACCCTCAGACAAATTCGGCGCACAACCAAAGACCTACAGGCTCAATTTGACGCTGTACGGCAAGGAAGTCTTTCAGTACAAGCTACAGTCTATTCCGAAGATGAACTAGGCTACTTAGCCACCAGCTTTAATGAAATGACCAGGGTGATTTTTACAACCACCAATGAAGCCCAACGGAAAGCCATTGAACAAGAAGAAGCCAAAGAAAACCTGCAACGTCAAGTAATTCGGCTCTTGGACGACGTAGAAGGGGCAGCCAGAGGAGATTTGACAGTACAGGCAGAGGTGACAGCCGACGTACTCGGAGCCGTAGCTGATGCCTTTAACCTGACTATTCAAAACCTGCGGGATATTGTTCAACAGGTAAAAATAGCCGCCAGGGATGTAACCAAAGGAGCTACCAATTCCGAAACCTTTGCTAGATCCTTATCTAGTGATGCTTCACGCCAAGCACAAGAGTTAGCACTAACTTTGAGTTCTGTCCAGGAAATGACCAAATCCATCCAACGGGTAGCAGAAGCCGCACAGGAAGCGGAAACTGTTGCCCGTGATGCCAGCAGAATCGCTATTCAAGGTGGGGAAGCAGTAGAAAATACCGTGGCTGGTATTTTGGAAATTCGAGAAACAGTAGCCGAAACCACCCGCAAAGTTAAACGATTAGCCGAATCATCCCAAGAAATTAACTCCATCGTCGCCTTAGTTTCTCAGATTGCTTCTAGAACCAACCTGTTAGCACTAAACGCCAGTATTGAGGCAGCAAGGGCAGGAGAAGCAGGACGGGGGTTTGCAATTGTAGCCGATGAAGTGCGACAGTTAGCAGATAAATCGGCTAAATCCTTGAAGGAAATTGAACAAATCGTGATGCAAATTCAGAGCGAAACCAGTTCAGTAATGACCGCCATGGAGGAAGGAACACAACAGGTAATTAAAGGGACAAAATTAGCCGAAGAAGCCAAACTAGCACTAGAAAATATTATTCAAGTAGCCAAACACATTGATAGCTTGGTACGCTCAATTACTAATGATACAGTAGAACAGACAGAAACTTCCAGTACGGTGGCTCAGGTAATGCAATCTGTAGAACTGACCGCCCAGGAAAACACCCAAGAGGCACAGCGAGTTTCTGGGGCGCTCCAACATTTAGTAGGAGTATCCCGTGACTTGATCTCATCGGTGGAACGTTTCCGAGTGGAGACGTTGGAATCTAGGTAAAAAAACTTGAAGAGTTAGGAGTGAAGCTTATAGCAGGGAAGGGGAAAGTCTTTTGGTCTAATCATCACCATAGGTTCTCATCCCACTGACAAGCACTATTCATAACTAACTCACAATTAATAACTAATAACTCATAATTTTTGCTATGCAGCCGGAACAACAGCAGCGGATCTTAGGTTACTTTCTTGAAGAAGCCAGAGAATACCTAAATACTATTGAACAGGGTTTGCTGAATCTCCAAGCTACTCTGAACGATACGGAGATGATCAACGAGGTATTCCGCGCGGCTCATTCAATGAAGGGAAGTGCAGCAATGTTGGGTTTAAATAGTATCCAGCATACTGCCCATAGGTTGGAAGATAGTTTTAAAACCCTGAGAGAACATCCAGTTAAGGTAGACCAACAACTAGAATCTTTGTTTTTAGGTGTTACTGATACTTTAAAAGATTTATTAGATCAACTGGGTAGTCCCTTTGGTCTATCTGAAGAATCAGCAAAAACACTAATGTTGGAAAATGAGCCATTCTTCAGACGACTGAATGAACATTTAGAAGAATTACTTGCCCAACAAAAGGAATCTGGGGCAGAAATTCCGGTTGCTAATGTAGATAAAATAACTATCCAGAAACCAGCGCCAACAACCGTTGCCCAGCAGGTAGCGCCGATAGCAGCTAGTCAAAAGCTGAATCGAACTGAGTTTCAAGGACAGGTGTTGCAAGTTTTACGAGAAATGCTGCAACTGTTTAAGCAAAGTAACGTACCATCCTCACGAGAAAAGTTACAGGAATGCTGTGACAAATTAGATCAACTGGGTAAAAAGTGGGGTATATCCAATTGGTGCGTTTTATGTCAAACTGCGTCTAGAGCGATCGCTAATCCTGACAACACGTATCTAATCTTAGCTAAAACAGTTATTACTGAAATCAAGCAAGCTCAAGAATTAATTCTTCAAGGCAAAGAAGCAGAAATTACTATTAGTCAACCATTAAAAGCACTTGAGCCAGTTCAAGAAATTGAATTGTTAGAACTCAAAACAGATTTGGTAGACAAACAGCCACAAACAGCAGTTATTGAACCTATCCATAGTCAATTAGAATTAAAGCCCAAATCACAACTTGTTCAACCACCCCAACCAGTTTCAACTCAATTACCACCAACACCTACTCTTGGCACTCTCATCACTCCTCCAGAAGATAAAATAATCTTCACTGACAATAATATCACTCATAACGGTCCAGAGGTAGGAATTGCCGAGTTAAATACCCTAGCAGACCTCTTTGACGGTGAAACTTCCGAACTAGATGAAACTTGGCAAAAAGAACAAATACTAGACAATAATATCACTAATCAATTGGGATCTGGCGATGAAGAAAACGATGAGAATGATTCAGATTTAGCTGATTTACTCTCATTGGATGATAATATCAATAACGTTCCAGAACCAAGCATTGTAAACATTACAGAAGACCTAAATTCATTATTTGAGTACGATTTCCTAGAAAAAGATAATTTAGAATCTGAAAATCAAATAATATTAGCAAACCCAACCCAAAATACAAAATTAATTCTAGAAGAGTTAGAAAATTGGGATGCAGATGATCTATTTGGTAGTTCATCAGAAAATATCCCCTTGCAAACAACAAG